>NZ_LBFC01000001.1 GCF_001990485.1 Thermosipho affectus
GAATACAAAAATACCAAAAAAATTAAATAATATAACTCCAGCATAATACTAAAGTCATGCTATTTGAGAGATTGATTTTTGATCCAACTTCTATATTTTTTCTGCTAATTCCAACGCACCGTTAACTGCATCGAAAATTTGTCCAACTTTTAAAGCATCACCTACTAGATATACGTTTTTAATCTTTTTTGAAAGAGTGTTGTATAAAGAATTTTCGCTTTTTGTTCCTGCTGTCACAATTATTTCATCGAAATTTCCAATAGATTCAATTTTTCCATTGCGATTAATAAATACTTCATTATTTTCTTTTATTTCTTCTACAGATGAGTTGGTATAGACTTTTATCTTTGATAAGTATTTTAGAGAGAAAAGTTTTTTTGAAATAAGCTCCATTCCTCTGCCAATTTCATCAAATAATTCAACTATTGTTACATTTTTACCATTATTAACTAATGCTTCAGTAACTTCAACACCAATTAATCCTCCACCTATAACTAAAATTTTATTTCCATTAACTTTTTTACCCGAAAAGAAATCAAAACCAGTAATATATTTTTTAAGTCCTTTAATTGATGGAACAAAAGGATTTGCACCTGTGGCAATTACAATAGCGTCAAAGTCTTTATCATCAAAGAATTTATCGTCAACTGTCGTATTTTTTATGATTTTTAATTCTTTTTCTGCTTTTCTTATCAAGTCGTCTAAAATATCTTTCATCGATAATTTTCCAGGTGCGTTATAAGCCATTACCCATTGTCCCCCTAAATAATTATTTTTTTCAAACAATGTTATATCATATCCTTTTTTCTTTAAGTATAAACCAGCAAAAATACCTGCTGGACCACCACCAACAATTGCGATTTTCTTCTTATCATTTGTTTTAGGAATAAACGTTTTATGAACTTCAGGATTCGCTATACAATTAATAGGTTTTCCACTTTTTACACTTGATAAACATCCTTGCAAACAACTCCCACATCTGATGTAATCATTTGAATGGTTTAAGATTTTATTTGGAAAATCAGGATCTATTATTAACTGTCTTCCAAAAACTACTCCATCAATTACGTGTTTTTCTAATAAATATTTGTATCTTTCATTTTTTTGCATTCTACCTGCAGATATTATTGGTATATTTGTCATGTTTTTAATAAGTTTAAGAATCTCATCCATAGGTTCAATTGGTAATGACATATGATTATAATACCATGGAACTGAATCACAAGCATTTCCCCAACCTACATGTATTATTGAAACATCATATTTTTTAGCCAAATCTATAATTGAACTTATATCTTTAAGACTAATCCCATCATCAATAAACTCACTTCCAGAAATTCTCAGAAAAATTGGGATGGTAACTGAATTTTTGATACTAGAGAGTAGTTGTTCGGCAAAAAGAAATTTATTTTCACCGTATTCATCTGTCCTTTTGTTTAATCTATTGCTATAAAATTGTTGAACCAGATATCCATGACCAAATTGTATTTCAATAGCGTCTGCTCCAGCGCTCTGAGCTCTCAAAGCAGCATTTTTAAAATCATTGATTATATCTCTTATTTCAGATTTTGACAATTCTCTCGGAAGTTGGTTTGTTGTTGGACATTTAATTGGCGATGGAGCGACTACATCCTCGACTATTTTCGGATTAGCAGCTCTTCCTGCATGATTTAGATGGACAACTATTTTTGTGCCGTATTTGTGAAGTTTTGTTATCAATTCTTTTAATTTTATTTCGTGTTTTTCAGAATTTAACATTAGTTGTTTAGGGTGTTCTTTTCCAGATAAAGAAACAGAAATTGGTTCAAGAATAACAGTTCCTACTCCACCTAAGGCTTTTCTTTCATAATAGTTAATCAATTGCTCAGTTATTAATCCATTTTTCGGTGTTGCTAAAGCAGTTTTAATTGGTGCCATAAAAATATTATTTTTTGCTTCAAATTCTTTGAATAACATATAATAATCTCCCCTTTAAAGAAATTAAGATCAATATATGTATTTAGCATATACGTGAATATTATATAATTTCCCGAATATATTGTCAAGGAGTGCACGTTTTAGTAAGTATAGGATAAAAATGTTGTTAAGTATTTTTGTATTTCTTCTTGTAAATGGTAATATTTTCAACTATTGGAGCAAGACCAACAAGAATAAATCCAAAAATTTTTACATAGTTAAATTTTTCATGAAATATTAATATGGATAATAAACTTGCAAAAACGAGTTCAAGTGGCATTATAATTGCTAACGAATGTGATGATAATTTTTTTAGTGAAAAATAATTTAAAGTTAATGGTATAAAAGTTGAAAAAATTGCAAGTAGTAATCCGTAATTTAAATATTCAACCTTTAAAGAAATATATTGCCCACTAAATACCAGTATAATTGTATAAAATAAAATTGTACCCAAAAAAGTATAAAAAATATTTTCGATAATATCAGAATTAATTTTTTTAATTCTTTGACTAGAAACGGTAACAAATAAAGCATTTAATAATGCTGAGGTTAAAACAATAGTTGTACCTAAAAATAAGTTGTTATTTTCAATACCTTTTTCACCAAAATTTGCTAGGGTCACCCCTGTAAAAGATAGAAAAATTGAAATAACACTTATAAAATCAATTTTATGTTTATAAATTAATTTTTGAAAAATTAGAACAAATATGGGATTAGTGAAAAAAACTACAGTAGCATAAGCTGGATTTAGAAATCTTAGTCCATAAAAAAACAACAAGGCTGCTATACCATAATTTAGAATACCTAAACTTCCGAAAACTGAGAAATGTTTAAGATTAAAATTTTTTTTATATAAAGAAAATAAAATTAATGACAAAAGAAATGAAAACAAAAATCTAATAAACAATATTTGTAAAGGTGTAGCACCAATTTCAAATGATAATTTTCCAAAAATCGAGGTTATTGAAGAAGAAAATGCTGAGATTATGGCTGAAAGTAAATGCATTGAATATCACCTCCAATAAGAACTATATACAACTTATGTTGTTATAATGTTACTTAATGATAAGTATCAAAAAAAACATTATAACATTTAATGCAAAAATAAAGGTATAAGTTTTTTTGTTTCCTAAGAATATTTTTGAAAAGTTATTAATCGAATTTTCAAGCTGTTCGATTTTATTTTTTTGTTCGTTTGTTTCATAAACAAGTTTTTCAATAATTCTTTCTTGTCTTCCTACCTCTTTACTTAAATCAATTATTTTATTATTTTGATTTTCACTAATTATCTTCATCATACCTTCTAATTTTGAAAAATTTGAAATTATTAAATTTTCTAATTTTTCTTGAGAACTTAATATATCTTTTTTTGTGTTTTCTAGCAGTTCGTTATTTTTATCTATAAGATTGTTTATTTGCTTTATCAACTCTTTAGTTTTAGAATAGAAATGTTCATATTCATCTTTTAATTTTTCTGTATTTTCGTTTAGTTTATTAAATTCCTCCCTAACTTTTTTTGCATTCTCATTTAATGTTTCTTTCAACATTTCTAAAATTTTTTTTGAAGATCTTTCAATTAACTCTATTGAAGCATTTAAATTTTTTAAATTTTCAATTTCATTTGAAATTTCTTCTAATATTTCATCTAAATCCACTAATTCATCCATTTTTTCTTCCTCCTTTGATATACATATTTATCTTTTTCACCTTGCTTAAAATTCTTTTTAAAACAACTTTCTTAGATAGTGTTGGAGCTAGATAATTGAATTTTAATATAATGTCTTTTAAGTAGAAATTATCAAGTAAGGTTTTATAAAACAATTTTTTTAAGTTCTCGTTAATATCAAAGTTAACGATTTTATTAAATATTGTATATACAAAGTTATCCAATTCATCTTCTTCAATATTATCACTTAAATACTTTAAAAAATTTTCCCAATCCCTTATTACTTCATCGTTGGTATAATTTAACTTAATTTTTGATAAAGTTGAAATGATATACAATGGAGGATTATCAGGATAACTTTCTAAAAGTCTTTGAACATTACCATACAGATTTTCAATTTTTTCAATATCTTCATAATAAATCTCATCCATAAAGTTAATAAGTTCTTTAATATTAAGTTCTTTAATAAAATGTATTAAATCTTTAGTATAAACGGATTCATTAAAGTAATTCAAAATATATTTTTTAATTTCCTCATTTGTTTTTGCATTTCGTGCAACTTCAACCATTGTATATAGTGCTCTTCGCCTTTGTTTTTCTATTTCGTCATAAACAAATTCTATCAATGCTTCGATTATTTTTATCATAAAATCTTCAAATGACATTTTATTTTTAAAATATTTTTTTACAAAATTATCAATATATGTCTTTGTTTTATACCTTTTTAGATAATTAATAAGGTTTTGTTTTATTTCTTCGACATTCAATTTCCTTAATTTTAATTCATAAGACCTTGATGAATTTTCATATTGAATTGTGTAATCTTCTACAACACCTAATATCGTTAACCTATAAATAGCTTTTTCAAAATTTTTATCCAAGCTTTTAATAGTTAAGTATCCAACTTTACCATTATCTAGCTTTTTAATATATGGTTTTAATTTTTGAAAAAGTTTAATTAAATTTTTCCTTTCAATCTCTTCTCCTTCAAATGAACTAAAATGAAAAAATGCTTGTGTACTTATATCATCATATACTTTATACTTTGAATAGATTTTGTTTGCTTGTTCATTAGAAATAGATACATTTAGGATAGCATCGGTAAATTTATTATAATCTTCAGAATAGATCAAAAAGCAATATGCTGGTTTTCTATCTCTCCCAGCTCTACCCGCTTCTTGGTAAAAAGATTCAAGTGATGAAGGTAATGTATAATGAATTGTATATCTAATATTAGGCTTGTCAACTCCCATTCCAAAAGCTTTTGTCGCAACAAGTAATGGAAATTCATTATTTTTGAATTCTTTTTGGACATTAATTTTGTATTTATCATATTCTTCATCATTCATATTTGAATCTTTTGGTTTTTTACCGGAAAAGATTTTTGAATTTATCCCCAAATTTTTCAAAAATTTTGAAATTTCAAATACCCCTTTTAGACCATTGACTGTTGAAGTGAATATTATTCCAGATTTTGTTTTACGATCATTTAATTTGAATACATCATTTGTTTCTAATAACGAAGGCAATTTATTAAACAAGATATCTTTTAGAACTTCATTCTTATTATTAGATGGAGTTGAGATAATAAAAAATGTTAATTCATCTCTTTCAAAACTTTTTGGATAAATTTTTGCACTATTTTCAATTTGTAATTCTTTTTGAACGTCATTTAATACTGCATACGAAGCCGTACCCGTTAACGCAACAATAGGAGGTTCATAATCATCATGTTTTGCAATATTTTTAATAATTCTTGCTACATTTAAATATGCTGTTCTAAAATCATGCCCCCATTCTGAAACACAATGTGCTTCGTCGATAACAACGAAAGGCACAGGGAGAAATTCAGTTAATTTTTTCAAGTTTTTTCTAAAACTTTTTATTTGTAATCTTTCTGGAGCAATAAAAATAAATTTATACATTCCATTTTTTAAATTTTCAAGCACAAAATCTTTTTCTTCGATTGAAAGATCACTATTAATATATGCAGATGAATTTATTCCCAGCGCTTTTAAGTTATACACTTGATCAAACATTAGAGATTTTATAGGGTCAATAACTATTACAGGCCCAGGTTGCAACAATCCACTTAGTTGGTAGCACAAGGATTTACCTGCACCTGTTGGTAAAAGACCTATTGTTGATTTTAAAGAAAGAATCCTTTTTATAATGGGGATTTGTCCATCTCTAAAATCAACTTTTCTAAATATGTTTTGCAACAAAAATCTTAAAACATCTTCTTTTGCTTTATTTATTTTAAATTTATATGGTTTAAATGAGAAAAACTTTGGAAGAAATAGATGGGGATTATTAGTTTCAAAGAAATGCATATTTTCATTTTCTGTTAATAAATTATATGTGCTATTATGAAGAGCAACAGTCTTATAATTTACAACTGAGATTACATCGTTTTGGGTTTCGTAATATTCATCATATTTTTTATGACTGAAGGAATTTGTCTTTGAAGATTCTGGTAATAATTCTGGAGTTTTTAGGGCACTTCTAACAATAACGTATGGAGAATTAGTTTCAAGCTCTTCAACATTTAACTTATATCCAATATCTATTGTTAAATCATATTCATCTTTATACAAATCAAATGTATAGTAATTTACTTCAACGTTTTTTTCCAGGATTTCCAAGGTTGTGTCTTCATTTCTATAAATATCAAGTTTTATCTTTGGTAAGTTATAATCAAATAACTTCGAAATTTTATTCATATAATTGTATGCATCAACAATAGAAATTTCAGAAAATTTCACATCCCTTTCAATAATAGCTATATTCCAAACTTCTTTATCATCTAATATGCCATCTGTTATAGCATTTGTCAAAACTTTGTGTAACCATGAAGATAAAATGTATTTAGCAAAAAAATTATTTTTTGTTACATTATACATTTTCAATTCACTAAAATATTTCTTTATAACTTTTAAAAAATACTTTTCATCTTTTAATTCAATAATATAATCAATGGTTCCAGTGTCAGATAATTTTCTGTATGATAACAAATCACTCATTGAATCCATAATAGATTTATCGTAAAAAATAGAAGCAAATGTTGGGATTCCTCTTGAAATAATATTGTTGAATATTTTTGCTGTTAATATTAGTGGATTATCTTCATTGAATTTTCTTTCATAGTTTTTTAAAATCTTGAAATTAAAATTGTTCATTTTATCATAATATTCCTTTAGAGTATTTCTCAGGGCATGTGAAATATATGAAGCTTCACCATGGTAAAATTTTTTGTTTATTTCTAGATCTTCTTCATATTCAATAATATAATCTTCTAATCTAAATTTTTCATTAAAAGTTTTTCCAAGAAAAATTCCAATTACATTTTTTGCACCCAAATTTTTAAGTTCATTTGCTATATTTAAAAATGAATTTCCAGAGGTTATTATGTCGTCAAAGAGTATTATCTCCTTACCTTTAATCTTTTCCGAATCAAACTTTAAATATTCAAGTATATTACCTTTAAAATGTTCTCTATGTTTTGAAGGTCTGTCGATTAAATTCTTGATAAAATCGTATCCATTAATAACATCTAATTTTACCGAAAGATTTTTAACAAAATTATTATAGCGAATTTCTGTTTTTTCTTTATTTGATGCCGGAATAATAGATATTGCCGTATTATTTTTATCATTAATTATATTATTTTTTATGATAAGCCTCGATATTATGTCACAGAAAAGTTCCGATATTTTCTCGTTACCATCTTTGAATTCATAAATGTATCTTCTATATATTCTTTCTTGGTCATCTAAAATATCATCAGAAAAGCTATTTTTAGGATAATAAGTTGAAAGAGAGAAAATAGAATAGTCGTCAATTTTAAATTTATATTCAAAATCTGTAAAATATATATAATGATACTGATCTGTTTTGAAAAAATTTTCAATTTCGATATCTAGTATATTTTGTTTGTTTTTTCTATTTTTCAACTATATTCCCCCTATTAAAAAACTTCTTCTAAATAAATACGAATAAAATTATAACACATAATTTGGTATAATTTAATAAAGAAAAAAAGGAGATGATCTTGTGAAAATATATAGCAAGATTCAATATATAGCATTTAGCATTCTATATTCAAAAATAAACGGGAATTTTCCAAAATATAATTACAAAAACTTAGCAAAAATATTTTTACATTCCAAAGAAAATGATATTAACTTATTTGAGGCACCAGAAAAAGAGGTAAAATCATTTTTCGAAAAATTTAGTATTAATATATTTAATTCTAGGCAAAAAAATATTGTAGGTAAGATAAAGGAATTCATAGATATTTTCGCAAATAACGAAAAATTACTGATGCAAGCTGAAGAGGAATATATTCTTTGCAAAAAAAACAACATTAATATTTTAACATATGAGGATGATCTATTTCCTAAAAAACTAAAAATTCTAGATGACATTTTCCAACCAGTTTATACAGTGTATTTTAAAGGACCACTTCTTGATTTTGATAAGCTAAGATCTCTGGCTATCGTTGGTTCTAGAAAAGCAGAAGAGATTGGAAAAAAATTGGCAAAAAATATTGCAAAAAAACTTGATAAAACTTTCATAATAATTAGTGGACTTGCAATTGGTATAGACACATTTGCACATATTGGTGCACTCAAATCAAAAATCCCAACTGTTGCTGTGTTGGGACAAGGTCTAAACAAAATTGAACAAAATTTATATCCTAAGGAAAATATAAAATTAGGATTAGAAATATTGAAAAATTCCGGAATGATTTTGTCAGAAGTTCCTCCATCAAAAAGAGTTAATAAATACTATCTTTTGTACAGAAATAGAATTCAAGCCGCTTTATCGGATTACATTATAATAATTGAAACTGCCGAAAAAGGTGGAACGATTAAAACTATTTTCTATGGAGAGAAATTAAAGAAGAAGATATTGATCTTTAATCCCAAACAAGAACAACTGAAAATTATACAGAAAAACAATCCGGAAGTTATCAAAGGAAACATTAAATTATTGAAAAATCGAAAATTCCTGTCGTTTTCTAATGAAGATGAATTATTTCTTTTGATTAATTCAAAAACTTTATTAGAGAACACACTTTTTAATGAAAAAGAGATTTAAATTTAGAATAACCTAAAATAAGATGTAGAATTTTTAGTATGTTAAATACTTATTAAAAGAAATTGTACTCAAATGAATTTATGTTGGAAAAATTTTTTAAGGAAAATTCAAGAACACTGAAAAAAGATGAAGATGGAGGAAATTAATATGAAAAAATTTCTTGTATTAAGTGGTGGCGCTGCAAGGGGGGCTGCTCATGTTGGGGTTATACGTGCGCTTGAAGAAAAAGGATTTGTTCCAGATGCAATAATTGGAGTAAGTATCGGAGCAGTTGTTGGTGCAGGATATGCTGTCTTAAAAGATTCAAAAAAACTTTGGGATTATTCTGAAAAAATTTACAAGAAATCATTTAAATTTTTCCCTATTATCTTTTCATCAAATAGAAAATTTAATCGCCATTTTGCAAAGATAAGTTGTTATCATATGACAAATAAGGTTTCTGTTTTACCTTCAAAATTATATTTTAAAATTTTTGAAAAGGCTTTTGGGAAACTTTCTTTTGAAGATTTAAAGATAAAATTTTATGCTGTATCAAATGATTTGAAAAGTGGAAAAGTAATTATTCATTCTTCTGGAAAGATTATTGAGCCACTTAAAGCTTCCATGGCAATTCCAGGTATTTTTCCTCCAGTAGAATTTGAAGATAAAATTTTGGTAGATGGCGGGACAATTAACAATTTACCAACAGATATTGCAAGAAAACTTGGAGCTGATTATATAATTGCAGTTGATTTGTCTGAAAATAATAAGAAAATAAAAATACCTAAAACTTCAAATGATATACTTAATGTGATTAATCATATGTGTGGAAATAAGATTCTTTCATTTTTAATAAAAGAAGCCGATTTTATTGTTAGACCACCTGTTAATAATATTGGAACATTTGAGTTTAAACGTAGTTTGGAAGTAATGGAAAAAGCATATAAATATACTAAAAAGATTGATCTTCCAAAGGAGATGTTGATGTGAGAATTCATGTGGGAGGATATGGTTTACAAGGTTTAGCTGCAATTCCAGCTATTGAAAGATTTTTATCTCCCAAAGATAAAAATTTAGAGATAATAGCAAATGGTCTTGCTGGTTTTTATGCAATTTTGTTTGAAAATTTTGGAAGTGAAAAAGCAATAGAGAAAATAAATAGTTTTGTAAAAAAATTTGAAAGTACTTTTTGGATCATAGATAGAGTACAAAAAAAAGAAAAGATTGACAAAAGAAAATCAAGAAAAAATAAAATAAAATACTGTATTCTTTGGAGTACTTCTATAGCGATTCATAAATGGAAAGAAGTTGAGGAGTTTTTAGGTGGTTTAAATGAAGACACGTGTGTTAAAGCTGAGGTAATAAACCTTGAAAAGCAAACAGTAGAACTTTATGAGGGCTCTTCTTATAATGTCGCAAAAGCCTGTCTTGCTTTTCCAGGAGTTTTTCCGCCTTTTAAAAGAAAATATATTAATACAACATATCTTTCACAAATACCTGTTTCATTTATAGAAGATGGCGATATAGTAGTATTGAACTTTCGTGATTTATCTCAAATTAAATTTGAAAGTGCCAGCGAAATTCTTCTTCAGGCAATGGAATGTAGGATGATTGAATTTGCAAAAAGAGTGCTAGAATCAAAAAATGTGGAGAAAATTGATATTAACCAACAAATTACAAAATTATAACTATATTTCTTTTTTTCTTTACTTTTTCCCTCCTTTACTTTAGGCTATATCATTTATCTATCGTTTAAATAAAAAAACAATAGGGTATTACTCTAATTTATTTGTGGCCTTTTATTAATACCATACTTATATCATCTTTTTGGTAAATATCTATATTTTTTTTCATAGCTTCTTCGTATATTTTCTTCAAATCTTGGGTATTGCTAAATAATTTTTCTAATCCTTTTGATGTTAGCATATCTTTTTTAGAAATTTTCAATTCTGTTATTCCATCTGAGTAAAATAGAATCTTTTTATTTTTGAGATCTATAATTGTTGGGTCGATTTTGGAGTTAATAAGCCCCATCCCCACGGGAAATGTTCGAGAAACTTCTATAATCTTTGTTTTATTGTTATCAAATATAATTGGATCAGGATGTCCACAACTTATTATTTTTATTTTGGTTCCTTCAAGCTTCCCTATTATAGCTGAAAAATAATTTTGTTCACAAATTTGTTCAGCGTGTTTTTCTAGTATAATAGGAAGTTCACTGATTGATAATTTGTCATCTTCAAGTATTGAATCTATTAAAAGTTTTATGGAAGTAGAAAGTAGTGCTGCTGCAAGCCCATGACCACTTATATCTATTAACATAATCCACGGTTTTTTGTAATATATTAAATCCCCACCAAGAACATTAGAAGGATAATATACAAATTCTACTGTATCATCTTCTTTTGGTAATAGAGCTTGTTGAATTTCAAAGGCTTTTGAAAGTTCCCTATCAGCTATTGAAGCATCTTCAAACATCTCTATTGCTCCGATAACATTTCCATTATCATCTTTTAAAGGCATAGCATATACACTTACAGGTATTCTATTCCCTTGTTTGGTCAGGGAATATACAGCAAATGGTACTCTAAAATATTTTTTATTTTTTATTGACATAACAAGTGGGCATAAATCTGTACGACATACAACTATACCGTTTCTGTCTATATGTTTGAGTATATTGTTTGAGCAAGATCTTCCAACAACTTCTTCCATGCCATATCCAATAAGTTTTTCAGCTGCTTTATTCCAAAATTGTATATTTCTGTTTGTATCAACTACATATGCTGGAATGTCTAAGCTTTTAAGCCAATCCATTATCTTGTATTCTTCTAAGAGTTTTTTAAAATTTATCATACTATCCGCTCCTTTTTCATAAGAATAATTTTAAAAAAATATTTATCCTCAAATTAAGAATATCATATTTTTTCCTATTTAAAAACAACTTCTAAAAACTTCTAAAACATGGAATTTAATTTAAGATTTGGTAATATAAAGTGTTATAATAAAAACAAGTACTGTTAATATAAATACATAAAGGAGTGATATAATGATAAAAAAGTTTGTATGGTTATTGACAATTTATTCCATAATTGTATTTCCAATTGATGTTTACTATGAATTAATTGTACCAAATAAAACTGAAGACACTGTTCAAGAATTATATAACTTTATTTTGGAAAATGACCCTAAAATTTCGCTTACTGATTACGGAATCACTAGAAAAAGTTATGAGTATTTATATTCTCCATATCATGAAAAATTTCAAAAACATGTGTTAACTATTCTAGATTATTTTTTGTTCAAAGAAGTTAATTCTGAATATGTTTTACCACTAAATTTTATTGAAGAATTTAAGATTCAAGGTGATATTTACTTGTACTGTATATTGCTGTTCAACAAAGATTTAAAAGTTATTACAAAATCATTTAATACATATGCATTCGATGAAAATGGTACCATATCTTCTGATGCATTGAGTATTTACAATTCTTTGATTGAAATTGTTAAAAAAATGTTTGAAAATGATCCACCTATAAATTATAACATTGATAATATTTTACTAACTTTATATTTAGATATTTCTGAAAAAGGTAAGGCAATTTTGGAGGTTATTTTTATTTCAAAAACAAAGAAAAATATGGGGTTGCTTTATTTTATAATGTAGTTATACATTGAACTTTAATTTGTTTGTTAATCTCAAACAATTTTGAAGTTTGATTTGTTCATGATTATGATACATATTTTTGTAAATCACTTATTTTGCTTCACTTACGGTGTTTTTTCCTTTTGCCACACCTTTTCGAATATCCTCATTTGCATTCCTGATAGTAGTTAAAGCCCTCTCTATTGTATCAGTTTTTTTGCTTATCTGTTCAAGCAATTGAATTAAAGTTTCTATAATTTGTTTGTATTTACCTATATCTCCTTCTTCATTTAATTTTACATATCTATCTTGTAAAGTATGGGCTACAACAAATACATCTTTATAGCTACAAATATATACTTTATTCTCCTTTCCCATTTCAATAAGTTCTGGAGCGAGATCAAGGATTGATTCTGGAACTACTAAGATACAACTATCAATTGTATTTACAAGATTTTGATATTTTTGTATTCTTTGTATTTCTTTCTTTACTTTATTTATTATCTCTTTTTTTAGTTTTTCTCTTAAATTTATATCTTCTTCTTCATTATACTTTTCTAAAATCTCAAATATGTCGGGTAATTTTGAATCAATTGGAATATATTTACCATCTCCCAAATCCCAAGCAAATTCAACTTCTCCGTTTTCTGTTTTTAGATTTGCTTTTATTAATCCCACTTTTATTGATTCCTTAATTGCATCTTTTAATAATATTTCTCCTGTTATACCACGAGTCTTTGTTCCTGAAACTGCTTTTGTGAAAATAGAAATCATTCTTTTCATATCCTCTATCTGAGCATCTCTTCTTTTTTCAATTTCCTCTCTTGACTTTCCTTGTTCAATTAAAAATTGTTCAGTATTTTTTCTTTGTTCTTCAAAAAAATTTTTCATTTGTTCAACAAGTTCAGAAATTCTTTTATCTTTTTGCTCATCAATCATTATCGTTTTCTGGGTTAATTCTGAAAATAACTTATGAGTATTTTGAATAAATTCATTTAACCTTTTTTCTCTTTCTTCATCTAATTTTTCTTTTTGTTTTACAGCCTCAAATCTTGATTTTTCAATTTCTTCATATTTTGCTTTTAATTCAGCAATTTGAATTGAAAGATTATTTATAATGGAAAGCTGATTAGAAAAATCTTCAGATTTTTTATCTCTTTTTCCCAAAATATAACCAAATTTATATCCAATAAAAATACCGATTAGCAAACTTATCATAGCAACAAAAACGTAATTCATAAAACACTCTCCTTTTTTAATATGTTTTGACTTAATTTTACCATAAATGTTTGATATAATTTAGAAAGGAATAAATTGAAAACAAGGAGGGGCTTTCATTTTCAAAGTAACTATTTCTGGCTTATTTATGGCTTTTATATTCGGATTGTCGTTTCTTTTTACAAAAAATGCCCTTGATTATACTTCCCCGATGAACTTCATAGCAATTCGATTTACGATTGCTAGTTTGTTTTTGTTCTTTCTTTCTATTTTTAAAATAATTTCCTTGCAAAGAAAAAATTATTTTAAATTATTAATTGTATCTTTATTTCAACCGATTTTATATTTTATATTCGAAACCTCCGGGTTATTATACATTCCATCCTCTGAAGCGGGGATTTTAATCGCTTCAATACCTATTTTTATAACATTTTTAACTCCTATTGTTTTAAAAGAAAAAGTACATAATATGAACTTTTTATTTGTTTTCTTAAGTTTTTTTGGAGTTCTACTAATAATTGGTTTTAACAATTTTAAAGGAAACATTAAAGGGGATTTGTTGATACTTTGTGCTGTTTTTTCGGCAACTTTTTATAACTTCACTTCAAGAAAATTTTCAAAAGAATTTCAACCGGTTGAAATAACTTTTTTTATGATGATTATCGGTGCCATCTTTTTTAATGCATTGGCAATTATAAGAGGAGAACTTGATTATACAGTACTAACAAATATTCATGTATTGATCGCGGCTTTATATCTAGGTATTCTATCTTCTTCTGTAGCATTTTTCCTTGTCAATTATATGCTTTCTAAGGTATCACCTACGCAGTCATCAATTTTTGCTAATTTAACTACTGTTACATCTGTTTTGGCAGGTGCTTTATTTAGAAACGAACAAATAACTTTGAAACACATAATAGGAATGACGCTTATTATATTAGGTGTTTGGGGAGTAAATTATTATAAGTATAATAATTCTTAATAATTCTTAGGACCAATTAATTTATTTTAGATAAACTGTTATCTCGTTGGATAAGCTTCCAGCTTCAGGAATTTGTTTATAAACATAGATTCCTTTTCCAACAAATTTTATTTTGAAGAATTTTTCTAATACCAATATTTGCCTTAAATTCCATCCTTTTACATTTGGTACAATGCCAGGAGTTACAAAGATATAATTCTCATTTTTGGTGTAATAATCTTTTACAACTTTTATAAGTTCGGAAAAAAGTGGAGCAGCAACTTGACTTGATAGCCCATAACCTTTGGGATTTCTAACCCAAACCATTCCCGTATATAAATTATCTTTAATCGAAAATCCTCCTAAAAAAGTCATCATATATTCCTTATTTCCCGGCTTTATTTGACTGGTACCAGTTTTTCCTAGTATATCAATTCCAGGTACTTTTGCTAATTTTCCCGTACCATTTTCTATAACATCTCTTAGAAATTCTTTAACTAATTTTGCAGTTTTTGAAGTTATTACTCTATATCTTTTCTGATATGAATCAAGTACGATAGTTGGCGATATGTATATACCATCATTCAAAATACTGTTAAAAGCCGTAATTAATTGAATTGGAGTTACACCTATAGAATAACCAATAGGTAAATAAGCCCAATCTACTTTCGACCAGTTTTTAGGATTTTTTAGGATTCCTTTAATTTCTCCTGGAAGTTCTATATTAGTTAATTCTCCAAAATTAAATGTTTTAAAAATTTTATATAAAGTTTCTTTTCCAAATTTACTTACTAATTTATCAGAAGTTTTTACCGCAGCAATATTACACGATTCAGATATTGCTTTTTTCAAATTTATTAGTCCATGTGGGTGTATGTCTGTAATTTTTATACTTAAATTTTTTTCAGGATAAATATAACCATTGCATAGGAATGTTGAATCTTTTGATATAACTCCTAAATCTAAAGCTGCTGCATAAAATATTGGCTTAATTGCTGATCCTGGTTCAATATATCCCATTGTGTAATCTGGCCAGGAATTTGTAGTTACTAGTGATTTTATTCTACCAGTTTTTGTTTCCATTAAAATTATTCCTACGCTTTCAGCATTATATTTTTTTTTAGCTTTAGTTGCTAGCTTGTAAATATTTTTTTGTAAGAGAGAATCTATTGTCAATTTTAAATTATTTCCATTTTTAGGAGGTATATATTGGGTTATAGTTCCATTTTTATTAAACTGACCAGAAAATTTGAATATAATTTTTCCATTTTTCTTTCCTTTTAGATAAGAATTATATACTTTTTCAATTCCGCTAATTCCATTAGAAGAATTTACCTTTCCAATTATCATGTCCATACCATAGTTTAAAAGCGAAATTCTCTTAGAACTGATTGATATATTAACAAACTTTCTCAAGTTGCTTGGAATTTTTCTTTTAATATCATCGATGTCATATGCTTCACCAATTTTATTAAATTCTTTGTTAAAATCTATTTTTACACCAAATCGACTTTCTAAAAGTTTTAAATCAAAATCCAATGAAGGATTATAAAATCTTTTAAAAAAACGGGTGTCAAAGTATGCTACATAATATGGAATGCTCGTTGAAAGGAGGTTTTCATTGCAATCAAAAATCTTCCCTCTTAATGAAGGAATACTTAATTCTAAAACTTCTTCACTATTAGTATTGTTAATTTTAAATAAGCTGAGCATCTCTATGAAAATTATTACAGTTAGAACTATGTATATAAAAATTACTCTAGAGTTTTTCATTTCAAGGTTTCAGATCCAACCATTAATGCTTCTATGTTTTTGTTTATGTTGATTATTTTCCTATTTAATTCTAAAGTTTCCCTTTTAAACGCCTCTTTCTGAATTTGAATTTCCAAATTCAATCTTGAATAATGGAGAGAAATGGCAAAAGATAGAATTACCAAAATAACAGGAATTGTAACAAAAAAAACAAATTTAAAAAATTTAGATAATCTAATACTAACTTCTTTACTTCGCTTCGCTTGTACACTAACAGCCATAATGTTCCCCCCTTAAATACGCTCCGCTACTCTCAATTTTGCACTCCTTGCTCTAGGATTACTTTTTATTTCATCTTCACTAGGCTTGATTGGTCCTGCTATTTGCTTAAGAAATTTCGAGTTTTTAATAAAGTGCTTAACTATTCTATCCTCCAGTGAATGAAATGATATTATAGCCAATCTCCCTCCTATCTCTAAAAGCTCTTCAGCATTCTTTAACAATTGTTCTATATTTTTTAATTCTTTATTTACTTCTATTCTTATTGCTTGAAAAGTTTTTGTTGCAAAATGTCTCCTTCTTTTTCTAAGTTCAGCTGGTGGTAAAGCCTTTTGGATTACTTCAACTAATTCTCTAGTTGTGTTTATCGGTCTGTTATTTACAATTGATTTTGCAATACGCCTCGAGAATCTTTCTTCGCCATATCTAAAAATAATATCTGCAAGTTTTTTCTCTGAGTATGAATTAACAATATCGTGGGCACTTGTGGTTTGTTCCAAATCCATTCGCATATCTAAAGGTTCATCTCTATTAAAAGTGAATCCCCTATCTTCAGCCTTTAACTGATATGTTGAGATACCTAAATCTGCAAGAATACCTGAAACTCTTTCAATTTCCATAGTTTTCAATATCAATGGAAGGTCAACATAGGAGGCTTTTATGAGGGTGACATTACCAAACCCTTCAAGTCTTTGCCTTGCAAGTTCCAAAACTTCGAAATCAACATCAAAACCAATAATACGAGAGTTTGGACACTTATTGGCAATTAAAGCAGTATGTCCACCTTCTCCAACTGTACAATCCACGTATATTCCATTATCGTTCCATATAAGGTAACTTATAACTTCTTGTGGCAAAACCGGAATATGCTTATCATTGTATTTTCTCATACTATCTCTCCGCTCCGCTATACTTACACATTGTAAAGAATAACATATGTATTTTTAAATTCAAAATTAAAAGAAAAAAAGACTAAGTGCATTTAAGCACTTAGTCATGGTAATTTGGATAATTTTAAAATATAAAAACAATAGTATACATAATTATTACGATAATATTTCATTTAACCTTTTAATGATTTTTCAAGGATCTTTTTAGAAATAATGTTATGTTTTTCAATATATTTACTTATTTCAAAATTTACAAACTCGCTATTAAATATCTTAATCTCCCCATTAATAACGGATAAATCGACTTGTTTTGCATCGCAGAGTAATATTGCATTAATAGGATTGTGAAGTGCTCCCGCAAATTCAACTTTATCAAGTTTAAAACCAATAAAATCTGCTGCTTTGTCTTTTGCTAATGTACCAAGATAATCATCTACGTGTAAAACTTTTGCACCACCCAAAGTACCCATCTTCAAAATTTCTTCGATCGTTACAGCTTTAGCACCATACTTTACTCTTTGTAATAAAAGTGCATTTCTCAATTCTAGCAACATGTTATTTGTGTCATTGCTAGCACTTCCGTCAACTGCTATACCTATTTTTAATTTTTTCTTCATTTCTGTAACTGGGGATATTCCAGACCCCAACCGCATATTTGATGATGGACAATGGGCCATTCCCACATTATTACTGGACAATTTTTCTATATCTTTTTCGTTTAAATAAACTAAATGTGCAAACCACACTTTATCGTTTAACCATCCTAATTCTTCCATATAATCTACTGGTCGCTTACCAAATTTTTCAATACAATACATTTCTTCATCGTAAGTTTCGGCAAGATGTGTGTGGAGAAGCACGTTATATTTTTCTGATAACTTTAAAGTTTCAATCATAAGAGTTTTAGTAACTGAAAATGGTGAACATGGAGCCAAGGCTATTCTTAACATTGAGTACTTTGATGCGTCGTGGTATTGTTTGATAACTCTTTCAGATTCGATTAATATTTCGTCATCTTTTTGTACCACAGTATCAGGTGGTAACCCTCCATCTTTTTTGCTCAAAGACATACTACCTCTAGTTGGATAAAATCTAATTCCAATATTTTTGGCAGCTTCAATTTCAGCATCAAACAATTTATTGTTCCCGAATGGATACAAATAAAGATGATCGGTAGTCGTTGTAACACCCGTTTTAATCATTTCATAAGTTGCGATTATTGTACTTATATATATTGCTTCTTCGTCTATAAACTTCCAAATCTCATATAAATAAACAAGCCAATCAAACAGTTTACTATTTTCAGCAAGTCCCCTTGTTAAGGTTTGAAACATGTGATGATGTGTATTTATAAATCCTGGAATAACCATATATCCATTTAAATCATAGACTTCGTCAGCTTCAATTCCCTCGTGATTTTTACCAATATCTATGATCCTGTTATTTTCTACCAAAATGTATCCATTCTTTAAGTTTCCTATTTTTTCATCAAATGTGTATATATAGGAAATGTTCTTAAACAATTTTTTCATGTAATTCACCTCAATCTTCAAAATAAATCTTTTCTAACTCATTTTTGTGTTTTTCTCTATACTCAACAATTAATTCATCGATTTCTTCAACTTTTTCTTGTTCCTTTTTCCAATAGTTATAATCTCTTTGTGCGTTTAATTCTTCAACAGTTTTCCCCTGTTGTTCTACCCAAGTATAATATTTTAAATTATGCCATCTTTCTTTGTTATACATAGTGCCCTCAAAAATCCAAGAAGGTTCCTGATATGAAATTATTCTTTCGTATCTATTTTTTGCTTCATTTAAAGTTAACTTTCCAAATTTTTCTTCTAAATCTTTCATAACGGACCTATATCTTTCAATTGAATCGGTAGCAACTATAAAGATATTATCATCAGCACCGAATTTATAGTGTTTTGCAACTTTTATTGCTCCAATCAGATTTGCAACACCAGAAATTCCAAATTTATCCGAAATAAATTCAATTAAATCTTTATTTACAAAACTTTTCAAAAATTCTTTTCCAACTGGATCACTAAAAACATGTAGCATTTTTTTCGAGTCTATGTCATCAACTAGTACTACGGCATCATTATTTAAAACGTTATGTATCCAAGTTACGTGCTTATCGCCAATAC
This sequence comes from Thermosipho affectus, assembly GCF_001990485.1. Classification (NCBI taxonomy): domain Bacteria; kingdom Thermotogati; phylum Thermotogota; class Thermotogae; order Thermotogales; family Fervidobacteriaceae; genus Thermosipho; species Thermosipho affectus. The sequence goes on from NZ_LBFC01000001.1 coordinate 19,601, forward strand.
CTTGAATGTCATGTCCTCCGTATCCATTAAGTGAGATCGTAGGACATTGTAAAGGTTCTACTGTTACAACTTTTGCATTTGGAAATTCTTGTTTTACTCTATCTCCAGAAGCAATTGTTCCTGCAGAACCGACGCCAAGAACAACAGCAGAAATTTTTCCATTACCTATATTTCTCTTTTTTACAAGATCAATCATTGAATTTCCTGTTACATAGTAGTGAAATCTATAGTTTCCAAATTCCTCAAATTGATTTAAAATCCTTATTTTTTCAGGATTTTTGTTATATAACTCCTTTGCTTTATCATAAATTTCTTTGACATTTGATTCACATCCAGGAGTTGCAATAACCTCAGCACCATATGCTCTGATAATTTCAAATCTTTCCTTACTCATAAGTTCTGGCAATAATACAATTGATTTATAATTCATTCGTGATGATACCCAAGCACCGCCTATACCGTAATTTCCAGTAGAAGGCCATACTAAAGTATGTTTAAATGGATCTACTTCTCCACTTACAGTTTTCTCTGCTAAAATTGAATATGTTGCACCAACTTTATGACTTCCAGATGGAAATTCCTTTGCATAAAGCACTATAATATTTGGTTTTACACCTGTTAATTCACTTGGAAGAATAAAATAGTAGTACTCGTTATTTTCGTTCTTCCATGTGATATTAAATAAATTAATAGGATGCAATGGATCTTTCTTTTTCGTTTCAAGTGCTCTTTTTCTAATCTTTGAATCAACTTTTTCTGGGTTAAGCATTTCAGAAAATGTAGGCCCAATCACAGGAACTTTTTTCATAACTATCACTCCTTTTTTATAATTTCTTCAATAGATACAGGAATTTTATTTAACTGCTTCCCTATAGCAGCTGATATAGCGTTTAAAATAGAAGGTGGGGCACTCATTAGTGATGGTTCACCCAATCCTTTGGCACCAAATGGACCTTCTGAAAAACTATCCTCTACAAAGTCAACATAAAATTCAATAGGAATATCTTTAATTGTGGGAATTAAATAGTTGTTGAAATTTTTAGTTGTGATTTTTCCATCTTTGTACTTTAAATCTTCAAAAAGAACATACCCCATTCCTTGAATAACTCCACCATGTACCTGTCCAATTGCTCCATCCAAATTTATAACTTTTCCTATATCATGGCATACCCAAACCTTTTTTAATTCTATTTTGCCAGTTAAAATATCGACTTCTACTAATGATAATTGCGTAGCATACGAATAAGTAACATATGCTTCACCAACACCATCTTCGTGATTAAAATCAAGTTTTGGAGTTTTGTACCATCCCGTTTCAGATAACTTTACGTTATTATTATTACAGAGCATAGCAATCTCATTAAAAGAAAATTTTTTATCATTCACGTAAACAAAGCCATCTTTGAATTTTATTTCATCTTTTTTTACGTTGAAGTATTCTCCCAAGAAGTTTAACATGTTGTTCTTAATTTTTTCGGTAGCAATTTTTACAGCATTACCACTGAAAAAAGTAGTTCTTGATGCAACTGTTGGCCCACTATCCTGGATAAATAATGTTTGAGGCTGTAATACCCTAATTTTTGATAAATCTTGACCTAAAATTTCTGAAACAATTATTGAAATTGTTGTTTTGGCACCTTGTCCCATTTCAGTATTGCCTATCATAATGGCAACTGTTCCATCAGATTGAACATTAACCATTGCTGTAGCTCCATCTAAAAATTGTCCACCAGCTCCTAAGCTCACCCCATAGAATATGTGAGCCCAGCCTAGACCTTGTTTTTTTAACAAATTGCTTTCGTTAAATTTTTTAACACTTTCCTTTAATTGTTCGTAGTTTGAAGCTTCATATACCTTTTTTAAAGTTTCCTTGGCCCCCACAGATTCAGTAAGTAAATGTCCTGTGGCAGTTTGTTTATTCTTTTCAAGTGCATTTTTCATTCTGATATCGAATGGATCAATATTAAGTTTTTTAGCAGCTATGTCCATCATTGATTCCATTGCCATCAAAACTTGTGGAGAACCAAATCCTCGGAAAGCACCGCATGGAACTTTATTTGTGTAAACTCCATAGACATCGACTTTTACGTTATCAACACTGTATGCCCCACATGCATGAACCATTGTTCTGTACATAACTATTGGAGATAATGTGGAATATGCCCCCATATCAAGATAAATTTTTGCTTTAACACCAAGAATTTTTCCTTCTTTATTAAATGACACCTCATAAAATGATTTGCTAGGATGCCTTTTACTAGTTTCTTTAATATCCATCTCACGTGTGTAAATTAACTTAACAGGCCTTTTAGTTAAAAAAGATAACAAAGCAGCCTTTGAGGCAATATAAGATGGCACATCTTCTTTTCCGCCAAATCCTCCACCCGTTTCAGTTTGGATAACATTAATATCTTTTAAATCTATTCCTAATATTTTTGATACATCTTTTTGTACATAAAATGGGCATTGTGCAGATACATAGAGTTCTAATTTATCAGAATAATTTGCAACAACACCTTGTGTTTCAAGATAAGCATGTTCTTGATATCCAGTTTCAAAGGTTTCTTTGATTATTAAATCTGCATTTTTAAACGCATTTTCAACATTCCCTCTTCTAATTTTTCTTGTAAATGCCACATTATTCTCATGCACCAAAACTTCATTTTTTATTGCATCGTCTATAGTAAAAACGCCTGGTAGCTCTTTTATTTTAAACTTTACCAATTCTTTTGCTTTTTTTGCAATTTCTGGAGTTTCTGCCGCAATTATAGCAAGAACATCTCCTTCAAATCTTACTTTTTCACCTTCAGGAACTAAAAAAAACATATCATCAATTACATGACCAAATTTATTTGTGCCAGGTACATCTTTATAAGTGGCAATCTTAACAACACCAGGTAATTTTTCTGCTTCACTTATATCTATATGTTCAAGTATTCCATGTGGAACATCTGCATAAACAACCTCTGTATAGAGCATGTTCGGAAAGTAATAATCAGAAGCATATTTAGAAATACCGTAAGCTTTTTCTTTTGCATCAATTCTTATTACTTTTTTTCCAATTATATTCATATATTACACCTCCACAAATAAATCCACAATTTTTTGCTTTTCAACATCAATTAATCCTTTGTCAGTTATCTTTAATTTTGGAATTACAGCTAATTGTAAGAAATGAATATTCATTAAAACATCTTTTCTTGGCCCCAGAGATTCGATTGCAGTTTTTATTTGTTTTAAATTGTTAATTACATATGTATAATCTCTATCCGACATAAGACCGGCGATAGGTAATGATAATTCGGAAATTACTTTACCGCCTTTTACAACAACTATTCCCCCATTAATTTCTTGAATTCGTCTTATTGCTTTATTCATATCATTATCATTTTCGCCAACAACTGCTAAATTATGTGAATCATGACCAATTGTAGTTGCAATAGCTCCTTTCTTTATTCCCGTACCTTTAACAAAACCTATTGTATATCCCGAGGCTTTGTGCCTATCAAAGACAACCATTTTTACAATATCATTTTCAACATCTGAAATTATCTCATTTTTAGATACCTTAGGCGAAATAATTATTTCCTCAGTAAAAAGAGAATAGTCTTTAATAGAAATTACCCTAATCTTTTTATTTTGATTTTTGATTTTTAAGTTATAGTCTTTTCTTATGTTTATAACTCCTAAAGTTTCTGGTACATCCTTAAAAATACTTTCAATTGTTAAATTTAGTTTATTGTTCTCCACCACAAATCTTGAATCTTTTATTACAAATTTAATGTTAAAACTTTCTAAATCATCAATCAAAACAATATCAGCTTTGTACCCAGGTGAAATAGCACCCATACTTCTTAGATTAAAATATTTTGCGGTATTAATTGTCGCCATTCTTATTGCTATAACTGGTGGAATACCGTTATCAATCGATTCTTTGACAATCTGATTAATATGTCCTCTTTTATTAATATCCTCTGGATCCCTATCATCTGTACAAAATGAAAAAAAGAAGTGGTTCATCAAATCAACGGCGGGTAAAAGAGATTTTAAATTTCTTGCTGCGGTACCTTCTCTAATAAAAATATGCATTCCTTTTGAGAGTTTTTCTAACGCTTCATTGACAGTTTCGCATTCGTGATCGGATCTAACAAATGCATCAATATAAGCGTTAAGATTTTTTCCAGATAATCCAGGAGCATGACCATCAATTCTTTTGTATTTATGACGCAAAATTTCAATTTTAGTAATTAATTCTCTATTACAATTAATTACCCCTGGATAGTTCATAACTTCACCTAATGCAATAATTCGAAATGGATACTTTTCAATTAAACTAACCATATCTTCTGGCCCAAGTATTGCTCCTGAAGTTTCCAAAGAAGTTGCAGGGACAGCTGAAGGAATTGCAAAATATACATTTAATGGAATTCCTTCAGTAGCCTTAATCATATAATTAATCCCCTCAACTCCTAAAACATTTGCAATTTCATGTGGATCAGCAATTACAGTTGTTGTCCCATTTAGTAAAACCATTTTTGCAAATTCAATTGGTGAAAGCATAGAACTTTCAATATGTACATGAGCATCAATCAAGCCTGGAATTGCATATAATCCATTTGCATCAAATATTTTTTTTGCATCTGTATATTCAAATCCAATACCTGCTATTCTCTTTTTGTATAATGCAATATTTGTATTTTCAATTTTTCCAGTATACACATTAACTAAATTTACGTTTTTTATTAATAAGTCAGGAACTTTTTTTCCAAGTGCTACTGGAACCATTTCACAAATTTTCATTTTATCCCCCCTTTTTTTGCATTATATACGAAAAGTTAAATAAAAAGAAAATTATGATATTTAAAGTTTTTTTTATCATAATCGTTTTAAACTTTATTTAATTGTTTTTTTTTCTTTTTTTTGGATGATATGAAATATTGTTGAACAAACATATCATATCTAACAAATGTATACTCACATAACAAAAAAAGCTGGCCAAAATGGCCAGCTTTCGTTATAGATAAATCTTTATTATAATGAACCCGGGAAATGACATGCCACAAAATGACCAGGACTAATCTCTCTTAATTCAGGTTCTTCTTTGGAACATATATCTTTTGCAACGGGACATCTTGGATGAAATCTGCACCCCTTTGGTGGGTTTACTGGACTTGGAACATCTCCTTTCAGTATAATTCTATTCTTTTTATATTCAGGATCAGGCACAGGTATTGCACTCATAAGGGCTTTTGTGTAAGGGTGCATTGGACTGTCAAATAATTCTTTTTTAGAAGCGTTCTCAACTATTTTACCAAGATACATAACAACTACTCTATCAGAAATATACTTCACAACAGAAAGGTCATGTGAAATAAAAATATATGTAAGGTTATGTTTTTTCTGCAAATCTATCATTAAATTAATTACCTGTGACCTAATTGAAACATCTAAAGCGGCTACTGCTTCGTCGGCTACTATTAACTTTGGATTCATTAATAAGGCCCTTGCTATTCCAATCCTTTGCCTTTGCCCACCCGAAAATTGGTGTGGAAACCTGTACATATGCTCACCATGAATTCCCACTTCTTCTAGTGCATTTCTAACTTTTTCTATGACTTCTGACTTTTTAATTACTCCATGTAATACAGGGCCTTCTGATACAATTGTCTTCACTCTAATTCTTGGATTTAAAGAACTATACGGATCTTGAAATACTATTTGCATAGTTCTTCTAAATTCTGACCTTTTCTCGGAAAGATTTGAAAGAAGTTTATTATAAAATCCATTCTCTCCTAATTCTTTATAAAGTTCATAATACTTTTTATCTATACCGTTCAATTCTCGTGAGTCAATATTTTTAAATTTATCCACATAAGTTGTTTTTAGATACTTTTTTGCGCGAAATCTTGGCATAAAATAATACGTTGTATCTTCACCATCAACAATTATTCTTCCAGAAGTTGGCTCGTATAATCGCAATAACGTCATACCTGCAGTAGTCTTTCCACATCCAGACTCACCAACTAATCCTACTGTCTCACCTTCATAGACATCAAAAGTTATATCATCGACTGCTTTAACCCATGCAACAACTCTTTTGAAAACTCCTGCTCTAATTGGAAAGTATTTTACAAGATTTTCTATTCTAAGTAATACCTTTTTTTCGCTCATGCACTTTCACCAGCCTTTTTTAGTTTCTGTGCTTCTTCAATTTTATGATAATAAAAACATCTTGAATAATGATCTTCCCCAACCTTTTGTAATGGAGGAATTTCTTTTCTACATCTTTCATCTGAAAATTCACATCTTGTATTAAACCTACATCCCGGTGGAAAATGTAACGGATCAGGTACAATACCTGGAATATTGTACAATCTATCCTGATCAATATCCAATCTTGGTATAGAATTTAACAATCCCCACGTGTACGGATGTCTCATTTTCTTAAAAACTTCCTTTACATCAGCTGTTTCCATAACCATACCACCATACATAACCACAACTCTATCCGCATTTTCTGCTATTACCCCTACATCATGTGTAATAAATATAATTGCCATACCATATTCTTTTTGTAGTTGTTTCATTAAATCTAGAATTTGAGCCTGTATAGTTACATCCAAAGCAGTAGTAGGCTCATCTGCGATTAACAATTTCGGTCTACACGACAGAGCCATTGCAATCATTGCACGTTGCCTCATACCACCCGAAAGTTCATGTGGATATTCATCAATCCTTTTTTCTGGTTCAGGAATTCCAACTTTCCTAAGCATGTCAATTGCCATTTCTCTTGCTTCTTTTTTATTAACATCTTGATGAAGTAAAATTGCTTCCATAATTTGTTCGCCAATTGTGAAAACCGGATTTAAAGCCACCATTGGTTCCTGAAAAATCATTGCAATATCATTTCCTCTTATTTTTCTCATTTCATCATCAGAAAGTTCCAAAAGATTTTTACCTTCAAAAATAATTTCACTACCTTCTAAAATCTCTCCGTTTGGATCAAGTAATCTTAATATTGAAAGAGATGTAACACTTTTTCCACTACCCGATTCACCAACAATTCCAAGCGTTTCACCAGGATACACTTCAAAATCCACACCATCAACAGCCTTTACAATCCCATCTTCTGTATGAAAATATGTTTTAAGATTTTTTACTTGCAATAATGGTTTCTTTTCCAACTTTACCACTCCTTTATTTCAATTTCGGATCAAATACATCTCTAAGGGCATCACCCACCAAATTCCACGCAAGCACAAACAATACCATTGCCATACCTGGATAAAAAATAGTATACCAATACGCAAAAGCCTGTCCACTAGAACCTAAAATATAATTTCTTGTATAATTTAACATCGAACCCCAATCAGCATAACCAATAGGTGCACCTAATCCTAGAAATGACAAGGCAGCAGCAGTAATAACAAGTGACCCAAGTCTCATTGTTGCCTGAACTAACACAGGAAAAATTGTATTCGGTAGTACATGTCTTAAAATAATAACATAATCTTTTATACCAAGTGCTTTAGCAGCAAGTACAAATTGTTCCTCTTTAACCTGTAAAATGTTAGCTCTAATAAGCCTTGCAACAGCCATCCAACCAAAAACAGTCATAGCTATCATCACCTTATCAAGTCCACTCCCCAAAATAGTGGTTAATACCATGGCAGCAAGTAGAAACGGAATTGAAAGAAAAACATCAGTAATTCTCATTAAAACTTCATCAATCCATCCACCAAAATACCCTGCAATTGAACCTATTATTAAACCTATTATTGTAGACAAAATAACCACGGTTAAACCAATTTTAAATGCTGTTCTAGTTCCCCAAACAACACCGTAATAAATATCTCTTCCCGCAATCATTCCAAATGGATGATCCTTACTTGGTTGTACTGGATCAGAGCTCCATGAAAGAATTGGCATAATATATGGGTCCTCTAATTTAGAAGGATTTCCATTTTCATCTGGAAACATTGGATTCACAGGTGGTGCAAGAAATGGTGCAAAGATTGCCACAAATGTAAAAAAAAGTAATAATGAGAAGCCTAATACTGCAGATGGATTTCTAAATAATTTTCTTAAAGTTCTTTTAAATTCTGTATTCACTCAAAAACACCTCCTTAACCGAGTCTAATCCTTGGATCAAGAATAGCATATAGTATATCAATTATAAGATTACCAATAACAAGCAACGTAGAATAAAAGAGTGTACTCCCCAATATTGCTGCATAATCAAGCTGTGTTGCAGCCTGTGCAGTAAATCTCCCCATACCAATTCTATTGAATATAACCTCAACAATAACTGTACCGGCTAACAAACCAATAACCATAGCACCTGCAACTGTTACCACAGGAATCATTGCATTTTTCTTGGCATGTTTATGAATAACATCCTTTTCTGGAACACCTTTGGCTCTTGCAGTCCTAACATACTCTTTCCCCAATACTTCCAACATGCTTGACCTTGTTATTCTTAAAAGATATGCCCACCACAACCATGAAATTGTCAAAATGGGACCTATTAAATGTCTAAGCGCATCCCAAAAAATGTCTAATCTACCATTTAAAAGAGCATCAATTGTCAATATTTTAGTAAATCTATGAAATTCTCCTGATTTAACCACTTGTTCTGCCCATCCACTTAAAGTACCAGGTGGAAACCATCCTAATACTGAATAAAATATCATTAACACAATTAATCCAAACACAAAATCTGGTAATGACCACCCTATTATTGCGAAAATCCTAATAAAATGATCTATAAATTTATCTCTGTTAACAGCAGCAGTAACTCCTAACCAAATACCTACAACTACTACTGGTATAAATGCGTAAATAGCAAGTTCAATAGTATAAGGTATTCTGTCTTTAATGGCTTTTGCAACTGGTTCCTTTGCTGTAACCGACCAACCAAGATCTCCTTTTAAAACACCACTGATCCATTTAAAATACCTCGTCCACATTGGATCATTCAATCCATACTGTTCAATCAATTTGTCCAGTTCTTCATTTGACAACTTATCGAACATATTAGGATTTACATATGCTGACAACATTTTCTCTGGACCTAAAATTTCGGTAAAACTAAAAATAACCAATGTTACACCAAAAATAATCAATGGTAACAACAAAAGCCTCCGAATAATATACGCCGTCAACTGTAACACCTCCTATATGCATTTAATGTTATTCTCACTTTAATTATATCAGTAGTAAAAAATGTTTCAAGTCTGAATAAATCTTAATATTAATGCAAAACTTTTAATTTTGTTTATATAATCACAATTCTTCCTTAATCCGCATTGCTAATTTTTTACCAACAATTTTTTCTAATTCATATAATGGTGCATTTTTAATATTTTCCAACGTTTTAAACTTCATGAGCAATTGCTTTTTTCTTTTTAAACCTATGCCAGATATATCATCTAATTTACTTACTTTATAACTTTTTAATTTTAAATGTCCACTAAATGTATTAGCAACTCTGTGGGTTTCATCCCTTATAAAAATTAATGTCCTTAACACATCATCTGTATGCTCAAGCTTTATAACTCCATCTCTTACCACAATTAGTTCTTCTTCCTTTGCAATACCCACAACATCCACATCTAACCTCATCTTTTCTAGTTCTTGAATTGCAGCATTAACCTGCCCTTTTCCTCCATCAATAAAAAGTAAATCTGGTAATTTATGCTTTGAATATCTTTTTCTAATAAACATTCTAATACTCTCATAATCATCTAATATATTTCCAAGTTTATATCTTCTATACTCTTCTTTTTTTGGATAGCCGTTTTCAAATACCACTAATGATGCCACAGTATATTTTCCATTTCTATGGGAAATATCAGTACCCTCAATTCTTAAAGGAATTTTCTTCAAATTTAGAATCTCTTTCATTTTTAAGAGCACTCTTTTATTAAATTTAATTGTTTTAACATGTTCATTTAAATTTTCTAAGGCAATTTCGTAAATATATATATCCTTTTCATCTTTTGGTAAAGTTATAGGAACTGTAAAATCTAGTTTTATCTTTTGGTTAAAAACTATTTTTTCAGGAAGGTCACTTTTTAATCCATAATAAAATTGAAAAAGAAATTCCTCAAAGGTTAATGCTGACTCATAGAATAGTTTTGATACCAAAATTCCACTTCTTACCTTTAAAATTGTAAACATATTATCCCTGAATGCTATATAATCTACATTTCTATTATCATTTAAAATTACTCCTTGTGATTTCATAAGACTGTCAAATGAAAATAATAAATCTCTATATTTTGCCGCATTTTCAAAATCAAGCATTTTAGAATGATATAACATCTTATTTTCAACAAAATTTCTAACATAATCATAATTACCATTTAACACATTCTCCAACTTTTCTATAATCTTAATATAAAGATTTTTGTTTTCTTTTTCTTTTAAACATGGAGCAATACAAGTTTTTAGATAATAATTTAAACATGGTTTTTTTATTTTTTCTAAGCTTTTCTTACAATTTCTAAAATTTAACACTTTTTGTAAAACTTCCAAAAAAAGTCTCACAAAGCCTATGTTGGTGTATGGTCCAAAATACTTTCCACCTTTTTTTCTATTCCTAGTAATTTCAACATACGGAAATTCATCATCAGAAATTCTTATATATACATATGATTCACTTTCTTTCAACATTACATTATATTTGGGCTTATATTTGTAAATCAAAGTAGCTTCTAATAATAATGATTCCTTTTCATTTTTTACAATTATAGTTTCTAATTTGTCGGATTCTTCAATAATCAATTTACTTTTTTCTTCTTTAAATAAAAAATGCGAACTTAACCTTTTTTTTAAATTTTTTGATTTTCCAATGTAGACATATTCATTGGATTTTTTGAAAATATAGACTCCAGGTTTTTCAGGAATATCTTCAATAACACTTTTTTCTAACATAAAACCACTCCCAATACAAAAATAGTGGGGATTCCCCCACTATTTATCTGAAAAATCATTTTCTATTCTAAATTTCTGTTCTTAATACCAAAAATTAAAGTTACAACATATGACCATCCAATTGAAAATGAAGAAATATAAACAGCATTCTTAACCCACAACGCATCAATAACCAAAAATGCTATTAGTATTATTGAAAATAAAATTCCTTTTCTCATAGCAGAACGAATATTCAAACTTGCCAAATCTTTCATTTCAAACATTGAATAAATAGCTATTACTAAATATGCAACAGGTGATATAGACAAACCCAACTTTGTAAAGAATTCCACAAACCCACCTGTTAGAAAAAACAACAATGAAATTACAAAAAATAACCACGCCATAACTGTAGAAATACCAAAAACTGATTTACCTTGCTGAATAATTCCAAGAGTTAATAATATTCCAAGCAAGATATTAACAATACACATTAAAACAGAGTAAGCAGTAACTCCCAACATTAACTTTCACCCTCATTTTCCAAAAATTCTTTATATTCTTCTTCACTCATCAATTCATCAAATTCTTCTTTGTTCGAAAATTCAATTTTAATAATCCATCCTTTTCCTTCAGCATCTTCATTTATTAACTCTGGTTGAGAATCCAACTCTTCATTAACTTCGACAATTTTCCCACTTACCGGTACATAAATATCTGATGCTGCTTTAACACTTTCAATTGAAAGTAAAATATCCCCTTTTTTTAGTTCGACTCCAACTTCTGGAAGATCAACGTAGACTATATCACCAAGCTTTTCTTGAGCATGCTCAGTGATTCCAACATATCCATTTTCATCAACCCATTCATGAGTTTTTGTATATCTTTTCATATAATCCCCTCCCTATTATATATTTAACCAATACTATTCTAACACATAAAATAAGTTATTCAAGATTCAAAAAAGTAATATTTGGACAAAAAAACGTAAAAAATAAAATCAAGCTAAAAAATAAAGGCTTTTCCAACAAATATAACAATATATGAAAATAAATATGCTAAGCTAAAACTATAAACTACTGAAAAAACAACCCATTTCCAACTACCAGTTTCTGATTTAATCGTAGCAAGTGTTGCAAAACATGGAATATACAACAAAACAAATACAAGAAATGCATATGCACTTAAAGGCGATAAAGATTGAGAAAGTAACATTTTTGCACTTGAGATATCTCCTTGGGCAAATCCATATAACATTGAAATTGTAGAAACAATAACTTCTTTTGCAACCCCACCAAAAAACAAAGCTGTACTTATTTTCCAATCAAATCCCAAGGGTTTCAATATTATTTCTAAACCTTTACCAATATAAGATGCAAAACTTGTATCTATATTTCCATGATTTGGAAAATACGTTAACCCCCATACTGCGATACTTGTAACTAGTATTATAGTCCCAGCTTTTTTCAAAAAATGGCTTCCTTTGTTCCAAGTATAAATGAAAATATTTCTAAAAGTAGGTACTCTATACCTTGGTAATTCCATAACTAATGGTACATTTTCTCCTTTGAAGAAGATTTTGTTGATAAAGTAAGCTGAAAAAGCGGTTAAAAGTATACTAATAAGATAAATGCTAAAAAGAACTTCAGATTTATACCCTTTGAAAAAAATTCCAATTATCATTATATACACTGGAAGCCTTGCACTACAACTTATAAAAGGGGATGATAATATGGTACCAATTCTTTCTTTTTCATCTGGTAAACCTCTTGCTGTCATTATTGAAGGAACATTACATCCAAATCCCAATATTAAGGACATAAATGCTCTACCAGATAATTTTAACTTGTACATTAGCCTATCTAAAACAAAAGCAGCTCTAGGTAAATATCCAGATTCTTCCAAAATCCCTAAAGCTAAAAATAAACCAAAAATATTTGGAACAAAAACTAAAATTCCACCAACCCCACCAATTACTCCATCTGCAATTAACGAAATAAATGCGTTGTTACCAAATGATTTTACATATTCGGATAAATTTGAAAAAGCTACATCTAATAAATCGGATAGAGGTTGCATAACTTCAAACGTAAATTTAAACACAAGATAGAAAACAAATATTAATATTGGTATTCCAAAAATCTTGTGAGTCAAAATATGGTCAATTCTGTCATTAATATTTTTCACATAACTTAAATTATTCCCTGAATATGCCTCTTTTATGATATACACCACATGTTCATATCTTGTTTTTGAAATTTCAGATGAAAAATCTTCATCACATTCAATATTTACATGGGATTTTAATTTTTCATAAAAAAATTCATCTTTTTCCAAAAATTTTAACGCTGCATATCGTTTATTCGTAAATACGTTGTCCGGAATCTGTTTTATTACTTTGTTTATATAATTTTCAATTCTACTTCCATAATCAAATAACACTTTTTTTGAGTGTTTGCCATTTGCCACCTCGATTATCTTATCTTTTAATTCATCAATTCCTTCGCCAGTTTTTGCAGAAGTAAAAACCACAGGCACCCCAAAGTGTTTTTCAAGTTCAAATTTATCTATTTTAACTCCTCTATTTCTTATCTCATCAATTGAATTCATTACCAAAATAACACTATTTGTTATTTCCAACAATTCGATTAAAAGATAAAAACTTTGTTCAGGATTTAGTGAATCTGCAATTAAAAGAGATACGTTAGGTGGGGTAAAAAATAAATAATCTCTTGTTACTTTTTCATCAATCGTCTTTGACGTCAAAGAATAGGTCCCAGGTAAATCAATAAAATGAAGGGTATTTCCTTTCCATTCTGTTGCACCTTCAATTTTAGTTACAGTAACCCCAGGCCAATTAGCCACATATTGCCTTGCTCCAACAAGCCTATTAAATATACTAGTTTTTCCAACATTTGGATTTCCAACCAATGCTGCGGAGATTACCATCTTAGCCCCTCCTCAAAATTATTTTTCTTTTCATTCCACTCCCAATAACAACTTTTTTTTCATGAATATATAACTCACCATTTGAAATTTTCAATTTTACTCCAACACTTACCCCTAATTTTTCTACTTTTACCCTAAACATTCTTCCACCACATAATTTTTCGACTATATATTCTCCATCAGAAGCAAATATTAATGGTATAGAATCATTCAATAATTCCACTTCAACTAAGTTTGCTTCGCTATTTCTTAAAGAAATTGTCTTATTAAAAACCCTATACATCCTTGGATCTCCCATCGGTGAAGTACGTACAACTTCAACTACACTCCCCGGTACAATCCCCAACCCTAAAATTCTGTTTCTGATATTTGAATCCATAATTGATAAAATTTTCACTTTAGTGCATTCTGGTACTTGATCCAAAGTCATAAACACACCTCCAATTATTGAAAATAATTCTCAATAAGATTGTATCAAATGTTATGTTTATTGTCAATTAAATTGAGAGACTATTCATCAAAAAAGTAAAAAGAGATAAAATAAAAAACGGAAAACAAAAGACAAAGCAAAGAAGAAAACAGGAATGAGACGAAGTTATAAATTCAACAAAGAATTTTACAAATTTATTTTGCAATATTCTAAAAAGAAAGATAAACCACGAAAATACACAGAACCCATGATTTGTTTTCTCTTTTTTTACAAGTTCTTTTGAAGGTATTATTACAAAATATAAAGAATAAAGTACCCTCTCACACGTCTCTTTGGTATAGCTTCAAAGTATTAAATACTCAAACACGTTTTATCTTTCATATAAAAAAAGACAACAATTAAGGAAAGCAAAAAATCACGTAAAAATAGAAATACTTGCTGGAATAATCAAAGATAAAACAATAGTATCAAACATAAATGCTTCTTTAGCATATACAGATGAAGGTAAACTCTTAAAACCAATGCTTGAATAATTTTGTGAAAAGTGTAAATATTTTGTAGCAGATAGATATTATCTGCTTTGTTTTATATCTTCATATTTTTTGAACAGGTTCACTAAATTAACATTTCAAACGAAAACGAAATTAAATTAAACATAATCTAAATAAATGGGAGGGATACTATGAAAAAAATTTTTATTATTTTAAGTATTCTTTGTTTGATACTTAGCATGTCAATCCTTACCTTGTACGGAAAGGGTATAGTAAAATATACTTGGATATTACGCATTCCTGAAAGAATACCAGGTGGGCAAATTATACCTTCATTTGAAAAGCTATATACAAGATTTTTTACAAGTTTTATATTGGATTTAATTTCTGTTATATTCTTAATTTCTCTAATCTTTAGAGATATAAACTTTCGATTTTTTATATCAATTTATATACTATCTCTAATCTTGATTGGAGCTTCTTTAATAACTACTTATAATTTCTTTCAACTTCTATCTCTACTTTTACTCATTCCTATTATCTTCTTTTCTAAATATTAAAATGAAATCATTGATTCAATTTTCTCCAGTGTTTTTGGTCCTATACCTTTAACATTTAATAGTTCATCTTTCGAGCTAAATAGTCCGTTTTTGTTTCTGTAATTTATTATTTCTCTTGCTTTTACCTTACCAATTCCAGGAAGTTTCATTAACTCATCTATTGAAGCAGTGTTAATATTTATCTTATCTTCAACTTTTTCTTTGGCTACATTTTTAACTTTGGACAATCTTAAAAAAGGTTTCATTTTTTTCAAAGTTGATGGACCTATTCCTGAAACATTTAGCAAATCATCAATGGCATAAAACATTCCGTTTTTTTCTCTATAATCGATTATATTCTTTGCTTTTGTTGGCCCTATTCCTGGTAAAGCCAAAAGCTGATCATATGTAGCAGTATTAATATCAATTATCTGTTCAGAGTAAATTCTTTTTTGTTTTTCATGAACTATTTCTTTCTTTTGAAAAACCGCAGTCGTTAACACCAAAAAAATTAAAAATAATATAACAAATTCCTTGAAATACTTTCCTTTTACCATAATACAAAACCTGCATACCCCACAGTAAAATTGTAATCTCCTGAAAATTCAGCACTTGTTGTATGATAAACTAACTTCACATTTTGAAAATATTCCACCACAACCGAAATAGGACCTATTCCACACGCAGATACTTCTTGACCTAATTTGAAAAATTCAGTTGTATTACGTTTTAATATCTCATTAATTAATAGTTCATCTTTTTTCAACGTTTTTTTGTGCGAATCATAATGATTAAAATCAGACGATGCAATAATCAATGTCTTTTCTAAATTAAGACTCCTTAAAAATTCAACCATTTCGAGTGTAGAATTATAATTTTGATAATTATACACAATAGGTACTATCTTAAAATCATTATAACAATACTTCAAGAAAGGCAAAATAACTTCAATTGAATGCTCATATAAATGTACAGAATAATCAGAACTAACTCTTTCATATTCTAATAATTTTTTTGTAAAAAGCTCATCAATTTGTAAATCACCAAACGGTGTTTCCCACTTTCCTCTTTCCCAAACGGAAAAAGTCTCCTTACCAAAACCTGTATGATTTGTTCCAAAAATTATAACCCTTTCTGGTTTTCCAAAACTTAAAGCTTCTTTCAATGTTAACAAAACAGTTTTACCACTATATACATATCCAGCATGTGGTAGAATCATTCCAAAATTTTTTTTAGATTCTTCTAAGAATACTTTATCAATATAAGTGTCAAAAAAACTCTTTAACTTATATACATCTTTGGGATAAAACTTATCAGCAAAAGCCATTTTCCTTTTCATCATTCCACAACCTTTGCCGATATTAAAATTACTATGTTTCTTTTTACTTTGTCATCTTTTTCTGTTTTAAAAAACTTTCCTATAATAGGTAAATCCCCCAAAATTGGAATCTTACTTTCCGTTTTTGAATTTTCTTCCCTTGTTAGTCCACCAATAATTAGTGTCTCATTCTCTTTCAAAGAAATTTTAGAATTAAACTCCCTGGTCCTTTCCAACGGTAACGCAAGTCCGTATTGATTTTTTATATCCCAATCAAAACTACTTACTTTTATATTTAATTCAAGATCAATTGTATTATCCGCATTTACAAACGGTATTATTTCCAAAGTAACACCTGATTCTATATACCTAATTTCTTGAGAATTCTCACCAGCGTTTAAAACAATCGGAATTTTGTCACCAATTAAAATACTTGCTTTTTCGCCGCTTTTGGCAACAATATTGGGACTAGCGAGTAGCTTTGCATCTTTATCAGTTAAATTCATTTTTCCATTCAATCTTACAGTAAGTTCATTTGCCGAACCAATTGAAAGTAGTTTATCTATAATTTTCTCTAAAGGCATTTCTCCCAAAGAAAGTGTTATATCAAATCCATTTTTTGATAAAGTTCCAATATTGGAAGTAATCTCTCCAAGATTTATGTCTAGAGAATTTGTTAATTCCTCATCTACTACTCTAACTTCAATCAATGCTAGCTTAGAATTTAAATATTTTTCAATATAACCTTTTATCTCTCCGGATATTTTAGCATCAATTCCCGTTGCAATTACCACACCTGCAGCAGAATCCACAAAAGAATTTCCTCCATAAAAACCTATAAGTTCCTGTATCTTTTCTACATTTCTTGGAACAGAAAATACAAAAGTATTTACAGTCTTTGTTGAATCTGTCGTTAACGAATCAAATACATAAATACCATCTTCTTGTTTCACCTCTATATTATAATGATTTAATATTTTTTCAAACTCTTTAAAATCTAGTTCATTGACGTAAAGATTAGCAGTAGAATTGATATCTTTAGAAATAACCGCAGAAAAACCATATCCTTTAACAACTTGCTTGATAATTTCTCTAAGTTGCACATTCTCAGCACTTATACTAAATCTTTTGTTTTTTCCGAAAGTTATAAAATCTTTCATCTCAGTTTCTTTCACTTGATCTTTAGGTTCAATATACACTATACTTCCTTCTTTTGTAATATCTACTTTTTTCGTTAAAATTTTTTCAAAATCTTCTAAAGTCGACTTGTTCAAAACTAAATTTAATTTTTCATCAACTGAATCTACGATTACAGCATAACCAAATTTAGGATAAACTTCCCTAACCATATCTGCAATCGAAACATCAGTTGCATTTATAGAAATCTTCCCATCTTTAACATTTAATATTTTAGAAGTTTTTTCAATATATACTATTTTCCCATTTTTGCGAATATCAATTCCATATTTTTTCAAATAGTCTTCAAAATTGTTCAAAGTTATACCTTCAACTTTCAACGTTACACTACCAACGATATCCGATTCAAATACAACATCTTTGCCATATGCTCTGAAAACTCTTTCAATCAAATCTTTCAAATTATAGTCTTTAACATCTATTTTTAATTTTCCATCTTCCACATTAACAATTTTTTCGTCAAAGTCCCTGAGCCTTTCTTGAAGTTTTTTCAAATCTTCTGGAGTACCTTTTGCCAAAATCTTCCCATTTAAATTCAGAATTTTTATCCTATCTTCAAAATTAAATTTAACAAATTCTTCAATATTTTGAACATTTGAATTAATTTCAATTATAGATTGTTTGGCATCAATACTATTTAATAAATCTTCAACTTCAAGAAGTTCTCTTTCTTCACCAACCAACAATATTTTTCCGTTCAAATCAAATACTTTTACTGATGATGTACTTTCAACAACAGATTTAATACCATCTGTATAAGGTAAATCAACAAATTTTATTACTTTACCTTTGTTATAGTTATCCAAGAATTTTTTTGCTTGTTTTATATTTTCGTCAGTTCCTCTAAGAATCAACAATTTACTTTCCGGATAATATTTAGTCTCAATATTGTACAAATCTTTTATTATGGATTGTACTTCTCCAAAATTTTCAATCTTTACATTAACTTTTTCTGTTTTATATGAAACACTATTTTTATCAAAAAACTCCTTAGCTTGTTTTGCTTTCTCACCCTTTATATATACCTTATTTTTCAATCTATAAACTGTTACACCAAATAACTCTTCCAATATCTTTTTAAAATTATCATCAATAACACCAATTTCGACAATTTCCTTTCCAAATTGTTTCCTTATTTTTTCTATCTCAGCAATTAATGAATCATCTATGTTATCGTATATTAAAGTCTTATCAGAATAATACACCGGCGTTGCATCTATAAGAGACAAAAATAACTCTTTTGGTGGATCAAAAGGTGTCAATTCAAGAACGTACCTTTTCTTATTTTGAGTCATCCTCATTAATTTTTCAATTATCTTCTCTTTACCTTCTATTAAGTAAGTACCATCATCAAATTCTTTCAGAACTTTTACTTTACTCAATAAACTTCTATCAACCTTCAACCTTGCAGTTTTTGTACCTGCAATTTCAATGAATTGATTAAATCTTTTATATAATTCTTCAGTAACAAATAACGTAACAAAAATTTTACCATTTACCTCTGTTACCTTTGCATTATTTTCACCAATACCTAAATATGAAATTGCAGATTTAACAGTATCCAATTTAATACTTTCAATCACCATCCTATAAGGATTTCCAATACTCCTATCATTGTTTATCTTTTCAACTAAACCTTTAAAAATTTTTGGAACTTTTATTACTTCACCAAACATTTTATATGGAATATTTATTGAATCAAGAACCGATGTAATTCTTTGAGGATACCTTACCTTAACATCAATATAATCATAAAAATCAACAATCCCATTATCTCTTAAAGTTGAAATTAAATAACCAATTGTGTTTGAAATTTCTGTATCTGCATAAATAGCTACTTGCTTTAATGGCTCCAAAACAACATATCTAAAATCATATATAGACGAAATATTTTTTAAAAATTCCTCAACTGTGTTTTTACTAACTGTGTACGAATAATAATACCAAGATTTACTTGGTCTTACTGAAATTGCATCCGAAATTATCCTATGTTCTCTAATACCACCATATACAAATACTTTACTTTTATCCTTTAAGAAGCTCATAAAAGTACCTGATCCAAGTAACGATTTTATCTTTTCCGCACTAACTTCTCCATCGTAGATCTGCCAATACATTGCAAAATTCTTGTTAATTTCTTCTTCCAACCCTAAATATAAAGTCCCATCTGGTCCATATGCATAACAAACTTTTGGGTTATTTAAAAATAACAATCTCAAAGCCTTTTCAATTGTAACATCTTTTACATCAAGGTTAACCTCTATATTTCTAACTCCTTCATACAACGAAATATTTATCCCCAAAGCTTTTGAAAACTCCCTTATAACTACATCTAAAGGTGCATTTAAAAATGAAAAACTAAATTTTCTATCTTTCACACTACTTGGAAAATCAACAATAATTTTATTTCCAACAACATACCAATCAGAATTTACTGGCACAATCGTAAAGAAAAAGATATCTGCAGAATTCTCAGATGGTGATAATTGTATTCCTTCTAAAGGACCTTTCGAAACAGGTAAAAAGGAACTTTGAACAAATTCCCCATTAATTGATAAATAATACACCGTTTTTGAATCATTCCAACCAAATCTAACTTTTGAAGGCAAAACTTCATTGTCAAGTTCTAAAACCACCTGAAGTTTATTTTCAACAAAATAGTAATCAATATTCAATATTTTTGAAAACAAGAAACTAAATAATATCGTTATGAATAACAAAGACAAAAATTTTTTCCTCATTAGTCATTCCCCCCTATCTTCTTTGGAACAATTAATTTAATACTACCATCGTCAATATCAAGCACTACAAGATTTTTATTACTTACATTTAAAATATAATATTTATTTAAAAATATTGATTTTGGCTTAATTTTTAAGACTTTATCCGAATTTTTAATGTATGCATAAAACTTATTATCTTCTAAATAATATCCCAAATAACTTATATTACCAACAATTGTATAACTTTTTAAATGCTCGCTATCCAAAGTAATTTCCAAATAAAACGGCTCAAAATAATTAATCTTTTCTATATTTTTAAAATTAACATAATCATTTTTTGCTCTAACTATATATTTTTTCGTATCAGATAAATTTGGTAATTTTTTGCTTGAAAAAATTAACATAAAGATAAAAAACACTATTAATAATCCCATTAAAATTACTATGTATTTTTTATTCAATTATATCACCTACTTTCATTTGAAAACTGACCATTATTTTTTTATCTTTATCAAAAATAATAGGAAAATTAGTTTTAACATCTACCTTTAAAATTTCAATTGGTACACTTTTTGAATTTACAATTTCATAAAAAATCTTTTCAAATTCTTTGACATCTAATTCCTTTGATATATAACCGTTTTCCAATAAGTTCAAAAATTCTCTATCATCATTTTTTACTATACTCTCTAGCTTCTTAAAATTAATATTAAATCTGTTGTAGAGCTTAATTTTTTCGTTTAAAATCTCTGTGTTATATTTAAAATTTTTTAAAAAATTCAATTTTATAACAAATACATTAAATAATAATAAAAATGTCAAAAAAATTATTAAAATTCCAAAAAATAAGTTAGCATATTTTTGTTTTATATTCATAGTTCCCCCTCCAAATAAAATTCAAACATTTTAAAATCACTATATAGAGTTTTTGTATCTTTTAAAGATATTCCCACATTTTTGTAAACATCATTAAGTTTATTTACAACCTCACTAAAATCATCTTTTTGATTTGAAAATTCATAAAATAAGATCTTAAATTTTCCATCAGAAAAATTTATACTTTTTATAAAAAATTTCTCGTTTTTTTTCTTGAAAAAATCCAACAATTCTTGTAAAAAATATTTGGAATAATAAACCTTATTTAAGTAACTTTTATAATAAGTTATCTTGTTCACAATAATATTTAATTTTGAATCATATTTTAAAATTTCGTTTTCAACAATTTTAGGAATTTCAAGTGGTTCTAAAAAAGTAATGTTATTAAAAACAAGAGGGTAACTTTCTACAGTTTTAGAAATACTTTGATATACCCAAAATTGTGAAAGAAAAAACATCGAAAAAAATGGAATTAGAACTATTATTACAAAAACCAAAAATTTCTTTATTGAAATTCTTCTTTCTTTCACCTTATATAAGTTTAATCTTTCCAACACTTATCCCCCCTCTTTTTAAGAGACCTAAAACCCCTAAAAATCTATAATGTTTAACTAATGGAATAAAATCTTGAAAAAAGAATCTATTTAATAAAAGAGTAGAATCATCATAATGTTCTTTTAAAAGCTCATTAATTATATTTGAATCAGTTACAATTTGAATAGTTTGTATATTTTCAAGTCCTATTTTTTCTTCCATCGAATTTATAGTAATAAAGACTTCACGTTCAATCAACGATAAAAAATCACTAAAGAAATTCATCAAAAAGGCTTTAACATCTTTGATTAATGTTTCATCGTCAATATATTCCAATTCGTATACAGAATAACCAAACTCATCCAATAAAACCTCGTCAAAATTTTTTAAACTTAAATCAGAGTATCTTACCTCAATTAAATCTGAATCATTAAAAACTAACATTCCTGAATACTTTTTGTTTATAAACAACTGC
Source organism: Thermosipho affectus (assembly GCF_001990485.1). NCBI lineage: Bacteria > Thermotogati > Thermotogota > Thermotogae > Thermotogales > Fervidobacteriaceae > Thermosipho > Thermosipho affectus. The sequence continues at coordinate 42,050 of NZ_LBFC01000001.1, forward strand.
ATACTATATCCAGTGAATCTACTCAAAAGAATAGATTCTTTGAAGAAATCTGGATATAGAATATCTGGTTCTGGGATTTTTTTAGCATAAAGGTTTTGAAAATAATTCTGAAGTTCTTCTTTTTTTACAACAAACACATTTGCAATATTATTAGATGTTATTAAATAATCGTAATATATTTGCTCTGGTTGTATACCCAAATTTTGTGTAATTTCTAATAGTAATAACTTGTCAATTTCCTTTTTGTTTTTTACTGTGGGAAGAGGAATCTTCAAATTTAAAATATAATCCCATGGAATGTTAACAACGATTATATCATCCACAGTGGGTTGAAAATCTAAATCCCATTCTTTGAAAGAAGATAACCTAGTTTTACCAAAAAAATATTCAAGACTTCCATAAAAAATTTCATTATCATTTCTAAAATCAAATGAAATAATCCTTTTACCTAAAATTTCCCTTAACAAACTTTCCCTCCTATTCCCCTGAAATATCAAAAACAATAGGTTCAATTTTAAAATTTCCAAATGTACCTCCACTAACTCTATACAGTGGAATAATTGTTAAATCAAGTTTATTAAAATAATCCCCTAAATCCACCTCTTTTGTTATAACTACATTTTCTTTCTCAAAAAACGTGTAATGAATATATACTTTATTTTTAGAATACCTTATATAATCAGCATTTGAAGACCAAAGCCCACAATATACAATTGTTTTAAACAATTCTTCATTTAAGACAACTTTATCCATTAAATTGAATACAGATATAACACTAATGGAAAATATAATGACAGTTATAATCAGAACAGTTATAACTTCAATATAAGTCATATTATCCTCCAAAAGTTGATTGCATTTGAAAAATAGTCGAATACATTGTATACGCTAAAAAAGCAATAAACAATCCCACAAAGGCTATCATCAAAGGTTCTAACATAGACAAAAGTTTCTTAGTATCCTGTTGTATTTGATCATCAAAAAAATCTGCAACTTTTTCCATAACAACCTCAAGTTTACCTGTTTCCTCACCTGTACCTATCATTTCATAAATTATTTGTGGGAACACTTTCTCAGATTTTAGAGCCTGCTTTAATGAACTACCACTTTTTACCTTTTCTTCTACACTTTTTATTTTAGAAATAAATTTTCTGTTATTAGACGCTTTTGCCGCCATTTCTAACGAATCAATTATTGAAACACCGCTTCCAACTAATACCCCAAAGGTTCTGGAAAATCTTTCATACGTAATCTTTTCCCTAAGTTTTCTAATCGGTGGAAACAAATTTCCTAAAAACTCCTTAAATATTTTTCCATATTCAGTCTTGAAAAACACGTAAATGCCAATAAATATCAACACTGAAAAGAAACCAACCAAAAATCCGTTTTCAGTTAATAATTTATTCAACTTAACAAGCGTTGAAATTAAACCAGAAGTTGGAATGTTACCAAAAACCGAAAACAATTTTGGTAAAATAAATAAACTAATTACCAAAACCACTACTATAGCAAAACTCAGTATAAAAATTGGATAAACCATTGCCGTTTTTACTTGTTGTTGAGTCCTGTTTAAATTTTCATAATAATTAGATAATTTCTCTAAAGTTTCTTCAAGTACTCCTCCTTCTTCTCCAGCCTTTAACATATTAATAAACACTTCATCAAAAACCCCTTGTTTTTTAAACGCCTCTGTTAATGATGTCCCAACGTCTAATTCATTTACTACGTTAACAAGAACATTTCTAAATCTTTTAGAAAAAATTTCTTGGTTTGATAGTATATAAATTGCTTCTCTCAATCTTAGTCCCGCTTTTATCATAGTTTCTAATTGCCTTGTAAAAAAGACTATATCTTTTAGTGGAATCCCAAATATATTCTTTAATCCTTTTCTCTTTTTCGACTCCTTGATATCTACTATCATCAACCCATTTGATTTTAGCCTTCCCAATGCTTCCTGCAAACTAGAAGCTTCAATCTCTCCTTTAACCTTCTTCATATCTTTGTTATACGCAAGATATACAAATTTCAATGCTTAACCCCTCTCTTTCTTAATATCCCCTCATTTAACTCATATACTATTCCCTTAAAATCAACAAATTTCTCAAAATCATGTGTAACAATAATCAAAGTCTTTCTAGCATCATCATTCCACTTTTTTAAATATTGAATTATTTTTTTTTCATTTTTCCTATCTAGTCCAACTGTCGGCTCATCTAAAATTAGAATATCTGGATTATGAGCGACAGCAGAGGCTATGGCTATTCTTCTTTGTTCTCCACCTGATAACTGAAATGGAGATCTATCCAAATACTCATTCAAATCAAAAAAATTTACAACTTCTTTAAATCGCATTTTTGGATTCTCCACCTCAAAATTTTTGATTGAAAAATATATCTCATCTCTAACTTTTTCAGAAAAAAATTGTCTTTCTGGAAATTGAAATGAAAAACCTATCTTCTTTCTATATTCATATGGATTTTCATAAGGATCTCTAAAATCATCTATCCAAATTTTACCACTAGTAGGTTTAATTAAAAAATCTAATAGATATAGAAGCGTGGTTTTACCACTTCCAGTATTCCCAAGAATAAAAACAGTTTCTCCATCATTAATTCTAAAATTTATATCTTTTAACACATGTTTCTCAAATGGTGTATTTTGATTGTAAATATATTCAACTTTTTCAAAAATCATTCTCATATTTTTCTGAATAATAAACTCTAATACCTCCCTCTTTACATAATTCTTTAACATTACCAAAAATATTCCTCATATATTCTCTTATTCTTTTTCCACCTTTATTATGGTACGCGACTAATTGTAAAGTACCATTTAAATTTAAATGTTCTTTGGACTTTTCAATTAGCTCCATCCAAACTTTCTTTCCCGCAACAATAGGCGGGTTCGATATTATATGATCAAATTTTTCGCCCTGCCACACCTCAAACAAATAACCTTGCTTCACAACCGCATTCACATTGTTATTTTTAGCGTTAATTTTTGCAAATTCAACGGCTCGTTCATTTATATCACTCATATACAAATCAATATTTGGATTTTCCTTTTTTAGAGTAATACCTATGACTCCATAACCACAACCTAAATCTAAAACCTTTCCACTATCTATATTAACATTCTCAATCAAGATTTTTGTAGCCTTATCAATTTTACCAAAAGAATAAACTCCACTAGGAGATTTAAATTTATAGATATGTCCATTCTTTAATGTTAAAACTATTTCTCTGACTTTCAATTTACTTGTTGGCTTTTCTGTATAATAATGTTCAAACACTAAAATCCCTCCAATATTTTATGTTCACCATACAATAACGGTTCCACATTATTATATAATTTCTCATCAATTATCTTTCCTACAAAAATAGAGTGATCCCCTGCATCATAAATACGAACTATTTCACATTCAATATAACCCACGATTCCCTTTAAGATTGGAATACCATTTTTACTTAATTCATAATCAATTCCTTCAAACTTGTCATAATCTCTCCCACTTACACTTCCAAAATGAATTGCTAAATCTTTTTGAAATTTACTCAATATATTTACACCAAAAAAACTGGAACTTTTTAGCAAAAGATAACTAAACCTTTCTTTACCAATAGAAATTACAATTAACTTTGGATTAATTGAAACTCTAGTTATCCACGCAACACTAATACCATTAATCTTGTCATTCAACCTCATTGTAACAACAACAGTTGAATTATAGATCTTTTTTACCACATCCATAATCTCACCTCTTTAAGTATTATATCATATGTAAATTTTTATAAAATTTTTTTACTCAAAATTTGTCTAATCAATAAACTTATGCTATATGATATAATTAATATGAAAAAGTTCAAAATTCGAGGAGGTGGCCTATTTTGATTAAAAAATTAAAAAACATCTCGAAACAATGTAGAGCAGATATTCTAACCATGACAACTGTTGCAGGTTCTGGACATCCAGGTGGTTCAATGTCATCAATTGACCTTTTAGTAACTTTATATTCTTTTGCAAATATCTTTCCAAATGATCCTTGGAATGAAAATCGTGACAGGATATTAGTCAGTCACGGACATATTTCACCAGCAGTTTATAGTACTTTGTCGGCATATGGTTTTATAAACAGAGATGATGTGCTATCAGGATTTAGACATCCTGGAAGTATATTTGAAGGTCACATTACACGCGGAATTCCTGGTATTGAATGGACTACTGGAAATCTCGGCCAAGGTTTATCCGCTGGAGTTGGAATGGCACTTGCAGCAAAATTAAAAAAGCAACAACATCACGTTTATGTATTAATGAGTGATGGTGAAAGTGCAAAAGGACAAGTTACTGAAGCAAGAAGAACCGCAAAAAAATACAATCTTGATAATTTAACAGTTATTATTGATTACAACGATATACAAATTAGTGGTAGAGCAAGAGATATTATGTACGTAAATATTAAAGAAGAATATGAAGCTGCTGGATGGAATGTTATAGAAATCGATGGTCATGATTTTGAGCAGATTTTATCTGCACTAAAAATAGCCAAAAATGATAAAAATCCAACTGTTATCATTGCACACACTATTATCGGTAAAGGTGTCAGCTTTATGGAAGATACTCCAAAATATCATGGAAAACCACTTTCACTCGATGAATATAAAAAAGCATTAAAAGAATTAGGAATATCTATTGATATCAACAAATACATTGAAATGAGAAAAAAAATAGATATTTCTGAACACAAAAAAATTTATTTAAAATACCCAATTTCAATAAATACTGGAAAACCAATAATATACAAAGAAAAAATCGATAACAGAACAGCCCTAGGTAATGCAATTGCCGATCTTGCCACTTTAAACGATAATGTAATTGCAATTGATTGTGATCTAAAATCATCCGTAAAACTTGATAAACTTGATCAAGTCAAACCGGAAAGTCTAATCGAAATTGGCGTTCAAGAACATAACGCTGCTGCAATTGCTGGGGCATTAAGTGCAGAAGGATTCGTAACATTCTTTGCCGATTTTGGAGTGTTTGGTATTGATGAAACCTTTAATCAACACAGATTAAACGCGATAAATAATACAAATTTAAAAGTTGTGGTAACTCACTGTGGCATTGATGTTGGAGAAGATGGAAAAACCCACCACGCACTAAATTACATTTCTGCTCCACTATCATGGTTTGGCTTTAAAGTGATCGTTCCTGCAGACCCAAATCAAACAGACAAGGTGATTAGGTATATTGCTACCCAATATGGTAACTATGTTGTAGCAATGGGAAGAAGTAAAATTGAACCTATTACAAAATCAGACGGCTCTATCTTCTATGATGAAAACTATGAATTTGAATACGGAAAAATCGATGTGATAAGAGATGGCGAAGAAATTGTTGTTATAACATATGGATCAGTATTACCACATGCTCTAAAAGCTGTAGATGAATTAGAAAAAGAAGGAATAAAAGTTGGACTTCTAAACGTTTCATGCCCATATGATCTTGATGAAGAAATACTTTCAAGATATGCAAGAAAAAAAGTTGTTGTTTTTGAAGATCATAATATATATAACGGTCTTGGTACTTTATTGGAGTCAAAATTATTTAATCTAAAGATTATCCCCGAAAAATTTGTAAAAGTTGGAATCGATAGATTCCCAGTTTCTGGTAATAGCAAATACCTGTTTGATATTTATGGACTTGACAGCCAAAAAATTAAAGAAACAATTAAGAACCTAATTTAAAAATTCCCCATCCATGTTGGATGGGGAATTTTTTTATTCTTCTTCATCATAATTCAAAAAATCTTCCAAATCTTCATCTATTGGTATTCCATCGTCTTCTTCTAAACTATCTATCGTTCTTTCTTCAAACTCCTCATCTGACATTCCAAATGGGTTCTTTGGATCTAGCTTACCGTTGAAAATCTCAACTTTACTTTTTCCATCAATTAAATAAGCTTTTGCATTAACTGTTCCGCTAACAGCACCTAATATTTTTTTTACTAATTCTTCATCAATATCATGATTTTCTGCACAAGTTAATATTAATTTACCATCTTTGTACCTTATTTCTGTCTGATTTTTCCGGGCAAGTTCTTCTATTTCTTTGTTTTTCATTATCGTATTTGCTTTTATATCACTTAAGAACATCTCTATAGTATAATGAAATGGCATAACACACCTCCATTATTCTTTACTAGCAAAATGCTTATTAATCTTTTTCATCAATCTTGATTTTCTTCTCGACGCTTCATTCTTATGTATTGCACCAATTTTTGCAGCTTTATCTATAAAACCTTGGGCAACTTTGTATAATTTTTCTACTTCATCTCTATCTTTACCTTCATTTAATGCTTCCAAAACTTTTTTAATAGAGTTTTTCATTCTTGTTTTATATGCTTTGTTTATCAATCTATTTCTTTCTGAAACTTTAACTCTTCTCTTTGCAGACTTTATGTTAGGCATTATCTCTACCTCCTATTATAATATTTTTTTTAATTCATCAACCATATCTAATTTTTCCCAAGTAAATTCTTCAAGCTCTCTTCCAAAATGACCGTATGCAGCAGTTTTCTTGTAAATCGGTCTTAAAAGATCTAGTTTTTTAATAATTGCACCTGGCCTAAAGTCAAATAATTCAAGAACTGCTTTTAAAATTTTATCTTCCTCAATTTTAGCTGTACCAAATGTGTTTATCATTACTGAAACGGGTTTTGCTTTTCCTATTGCATATGCAACTTGAACCATAAATTTGTCTGCCAAACCAGCTGCAACAACATTCTTTGCAACATACCTTGCGAAATAATGCGCAGATCTATCTACTTTTGTAGGATCCTTTCCACTAAATGCTCCTCCACCATGAGGAATAGAACCACCATATGTATCAACTATAATTTTTCTGCCAGTTAAACCGGTATCTGCAGATGGTCCTCCTAATACAAATCTTCCAGTTGGGTTTACAAGGATCTTCACTTTATCATCCATTAAATTTTCGGGAATAATTGGCTCAATAACATGCTTAATAAGGACATCTTTGATTTCTTCAATAGTAACATCTGGTTCATGTTGCGTTGAAATTAAAATTGTATCAACTCTAACAGGTCTATCATTCTCATCATATTCAACAGTTACCTGTGTCTTACCATCAGGCCTTAAAAACGGAACTATACCATTTTTTCTGACTTCTGAAAGTCTAATTGCAAGTTTGTGAGCTAACATTATTGGTAATGGCATTAATTCTTTCGTTTCATTAGTTGCATAACCAAACATCATACCTTGGTCACCAGCACCAACTAATTCAAGTTCATCAGCTGCATTTAGTTCTCCTTCTTTGACCTCAAGTGCTTTATCAACCCCAAGAGCTATATCCGGTGATTGACTATGAATAGACGAAAGTACAGCACAAGTCTCACCATCAAATCCGTACTTAGCCCTTGTATAACCAATATCCAAAATAGTCTTTCTTACTATATCTTGAATATCCACGTATGCTCTGGTAGTTACCTCACCCGAAACAATAGCAATACCTGTTGTAACTAACGTTTCCACTGCAACTCTTGACTTTGGATCTTGTTCTAACATCGCGTCCAAGATAGCATCACTGATTTGATCTGCTACCTTATCTGGATGACCTTCTGTAACGCTTTCACTCGTAAAAAGTTTTCTCATCGCTCAACCTCCTTTTCATAATCTTCTTTGGAGATAAACTTTCCTCCAAATATATCAAAACTTACTGGTTTATATGCACCAGTAAATTGTGCTTTCACTTCAATCTTATTAGGACATTTTGAACCAACATATACCTTTTCTATTTTATACGCTATATTTTTATTATCATACTCTATCAAAAAATCGTATCCTTTTCTCAAATAACTTCTAAACATCTCTCCACATTTATCACATTTTATATATATAACCAATGAATCTTTATCTTTGTAAAATGGGTTTTTTGATAAATTCTTCTTTCTTTTAAAAAACATGCCTATCTCTCCCGTTTCAGATTAAAACTAAATTCTTTCTTTCTATTCCAAAAATCAAAAACCTCAATTCTCACCTGAAAAAAGTCTAAATTTGTATTCAAAGTTGGAAAATTATTGATTTTTATAGGTGTCCCCAAAACTTCAGGATATAACCTATAATACGTCTTATATATATAGCCTGCTGCAATTGAATCTTTCGAGTACACTGAATATGGTTTATAAAATTCTTCCATAGGTATCTCATCAAGTAATATATCATACATTAATTTGTTTGCAAAGTAAAGCTTTATTTCTTTAAGACCAAGCATATTATTGTTAATTTTTAGAAAAGCATTCATTTCAATTTTTGGATAATCTCCTGTAAAAGTATAAACAGAACCTCTATTATATTCTACTTTCTTACCATCTATAATCAATTCTTTCAAGATAATATCACCTTCAGGTGGAGCAATTTCAAAAAATTCCAAAGGATCCACTAAAATAGATTCATCATGGTTCCTTATTTCAATATGACAATGTGGTTTGACTGCTTCCCCCGTTTTTCCTGAATAAGCAATAACATCTCCTTTAGAAAAACTAATTTCATTATCGGAAAATTCTATAACCACTTTTTCATTTTGAAACTCCTTAACCACGTCATCTACAATTGGCTGTAATACATAATTAAAGCTTCTCAAATGTGCATACAATGAGCGATAACCATTGGGATGTTGCAAAACAATAATGTTACCATAAATTGGATCGTTTAACTCTAACCGAACTACATACCCCTCATAAATTGCTCTAATGGGAATTCCTTCTTTAGAAAATGTACTAAAATCAATTCCTCCGTGAAAATGAGGAGAATTCCCAGTGCTTCTAAACTCTGCAAATGAAGAAGTTAAATAACTATCATCAACTGGTGGAATAAATCCCGAAAAAGACAGTACAGAAATAAAAACTATTAGTAAAAATAAATTTTTTTTCATATCTATTGTCAAACCTCCTTAAAATTTATTCTATCAATCTCATACAATAACAAATCCAAATTTATCTTTTTTCTAGCTGATATAAATATAGCTTTTTTATATTCACCCTTTAATTTTTTCAAATAATCCAAATTACAAAGATCAATTTTATTAAATACAAGAATCATTTTCTTATCTTTTATTCCGAGCTCTTCTAATGTTTCAAAAATCACCTTTATTTTATCTTTAAAGTTAATATCTGATGCATCAACAAGAATTAAAATTAAATCCGAATAAACAATCTCCTCTAAAGTTGAATGGAATGCTTCAACAATTAATGGATGCAATTTCTTTATAAACCCCACGGTATCTGAAAATAACACATAAGCCCCAGATGGTAGCCTTACCCTTCTTGTGATAGGAGACACCGTTGAAAACATCTCATTTTTAGAGTAAAGTAAATCCTTTGATAAAGCAGAAAGCAAAGTAGTTTTTCCAGCATTAGTATACCCAACAATTGAAATCTTAATTAAGTTTGACTTTATCCTTTTTTTTCTTTGAACATCCCTATTTTTTCTTATTTCATACAATTCTTTCTCTAAAAAAGAAACTCTCTTCTTTAAATACCTTTTTGTATACTCCAACTTTGTCTCACCAGGTCCTCGTGTTCCAATACCACCACCAAGTCTTGAAAGTTCCTTTCCTTTTCCAACTAAATACGACATAAGATATTTCAACCTGGCAATTTCAACTTGTAATTTTCCTTCCTTTGTTTTAGCATGTTTTGCAAATATTTCCAATATCAGTTCCGTTCTATCATAAACCTTGTTTTCAATTGTCCTTTCGATGTTTCTTCTTTGAATAATAGTTAAATCATCATTTATAATTAAATAATCTATATTCCCACTTTCAAATAACAAATTAAATTTCTCCAAAAAACCCCTACCAAAATAAAACCTTGCATCAGGTTTTTTTCTTTTTTGAAACACCCTATCTATTACGTTCCAACTTAAAGTTTTACACAACGATTCTAATTCATAAAACGATTCGTCAATAAATTCACTATAAATACCAGCTATAATAACATTATTCTTCTCCATTACTTTCCTTTTCATTATTTTCACTTTCATCTTGCGACTGTTTACTCGTTAATCTAACAAACGCCTCAGGCATAATAGTACTTACAGCATGTTTGTAAATTAAATTTTGCTGACTACCATTTTCCAAAAGCATGGTAAAATTATCAAATGATCGTATAATCCCCTTAGTTTGAAAACCGTTTACTAAATAAACTTTTACAGGAATTTTGCTAGTTCTTAAAATGTTCAAAAACCTATCCTGTAAATTAAATTTCTCTGCCATACCTATTCCCCCTTTTTAACGTATAGTTCCTTTGGAAAAGAAAAATAAACATTAACACTCTTAATAAAAATATCCGTTTGTTCTCCATCAACTAAAATATAAATTCTATCTATACCATTTATGTTCTCAAATAACGAATATAAAATCTGTAAAACTAACATTACTTCTCTATCAATTGAATAGTTTTGTATACTTTTAGAGGACAAATCTATAATCAATGCCGTATCTACAAAATAATATGCATTCAAAATACCTTTTGGTACAAATGTTTCGATACCATCACTAAGTTTGTATGTAGAAAGTTTCTCAAAAATTTCTTGTACAGAATTAATTTTCCCAACATCTAGGAAAATTATATCATCATTTTTCACAAAAGCAATCTCAGAAGAAAATAAAAACAATGAAAAAAACAAAAACAATAAAATCAATTTTTTCACATAATTTCCTCCTCAATGAACTTTTTTATATCATTCCACGTTTCTTTGGGTGCAAATATTATTATTCCAGGCAAATCCTTTGGTAATTGTACAAAAGGTAAATAGTATATCTTAAGTTTAAATCTTTTTGAAGTCACTTTTCCTATTTTTTCTGATATAGAAAATATCTTCCAATCTTTACCATCAAAATCTGGAGAATAGTTTGGAACAAAAATTATATTTAAATTAGAATCTTTAAACACCAACGCAAAACTCTTTGAATCATACGAATCTATCTTTTCTCCAAAAACTTTAACTATTAAATTGTCAATATTGTATTCTCTAAAAAACTGAATAATTACTCTTCCAGGGAGCTTGTTAATCTCCATCTCAAAGTTTAAATCTATCTTTTTTGAGAAAATTATAGCCCCTTTTTCAAATAATGAATCATCATAGTAAATTAACCCTTGTGAGTAAACTTTCAATAAATCTTCATTCTTCGAAATCTCTAACTTATATTCTCCATTATAATCAAACTGTATATAGCTTCTAAAATCAACAACTTTAGATATTATCATATCCGGTAAACGATAACTTTTTTCATCTTTTCTAAAAGGTATATCAAAAAACTTAAATATATCTTCAATTGAAACCTCTTCTACTGGTTTTTCATCCAAAACTAATACATTTCTTGAAAAAGAAACGAATTTTCCTTTCCATTCAATATATTTAAACGAAGAAATGGCCCCTGTAGATGGAGATTCCACCCTTAAAAAATTTGAATAATCGTTTAACAAGGCATAAGTAGAATCAAAATCAATTTCTTCTATTTTTATAGATCTTCCACCATAGCTTATATTAAACGCAAAGGAGATTATAGCAACAAAAACAAGCAATACAGAAAGTCTTCTCAATATTTAAAAACACTCCTTCCGATAAATTCTCTTATTAAAGATGTTCTAGGAATATCTTCAATATTTGTAATTGGGAGGAAATATTCCAAAATTTTCAATAACCTTGTTACTTCAGAATACTCTGGAACATTGTCTGGAACAACTATTAAAAGCTGCTCAGCAAAAATCTTTAATACTGAAATCTCGTATACAAGCGCACTGTTAAACATTATATCGGCATTTTCTTGGTAGGGAAAGATATTTCTATCTTCTCCTCTTCTCACACTTGGCCACATCTTCAACGTTGCTAAAGCATCATGATTTCTGAATTTACTATCTCTAACTATTCTTCTTAAAAGTCTTGTATCTGTTGTATGCAATCTATTTGTATTATCCAAATTCAACTGTGTCAATGCACTAGCATAAATTTTATACTTTAACTCCTCGGGTATTTGTTCTGTTAATCTTGTGTTCAACCCATGTATACCTTCTACTATAATAGGTTGATCTTTTTCAATTTTCAATATTTTACCTTTTTTTCTTTTTCCCAAAGTAAAATCAAATTTTGGTATTTCAACCTCTTTACCCTCAAACAAATCCAATAAATTTTTATTAAACAAATCAATATCAATTGCCTCAAGAGCTTCAAAATCTGGTTTTCCATTTTCATCAACTGGAGTTCTTTCCCTATCTACAAAATAATCATCCAAGGAAATAGCAACAGGTCTTAGCCCACTTGCCCTTAATTGCACCATCAATCTTTTTGAAAAAGTTGTTTTTCCGCTAGATGAAGGCCCAGCAATCAAAATAAGCCTTACATTCTTCTTTTTCTTTATTTCTTCTGCTATAAACGCAATTTTTTTTTCATGAAGTGCTTCTGACATTATTATCAAATCAGTAACGCTTCTCTCACCCTTTGCAATTAAATTATTTAAATCCCCCACGCTATCAATATTCATTATCTCTAACCATTTTTTGTATTCAATGAAAACTTGGCTCAATTTAGGAAGGGGCTTAAATTCCAGTACGGGTTTTCCATTCTTAAAAACAGGCAAGACTAACACAAAACCATTCTCATACTTTAACAAATCAAAATATTTTAAAACTCCTGTAGAATAGGGCATATACCCATAAAAATAATCAAAACTATCTCCAAGTTTATAAACTTTCACAGTTTTTTTCTTACGATACCTCAACAAATTTATTTTATCGTAATATCCAAAGTTCTCAAACAATTTTAACGCTTCACTTTTCATAAACTCAAATTTCAAAAATCTTTCATCTTTTTCAATTATTTCAAGCATTTTTTCTTTCACAACCAAAATTTCATCGTCAGCTAAAACTTTTACTCTGTTATTTGCATCCTTTAATTCGCAATAAATAGACTTACCTACACTGTGAGAAACTTTTAAAAAGTATTGCGGATACATTTTTTTTAAAACAGATTTTAATATAAAAAGCAAACCTCTTTGATATATTCTAAATCCGTCAACAGAATTAACATCTAAAAACAAAACCTTACCAGAATAATGTAAAGGCCTAAACAATTCAATAATTGTATTATCTATCTTCGCCGCTATTATAGGTGAATCATAATATTTTGAATAATTATCTACAAACTTTTTTAGAGTTTCACCTTTTTCAACTTCTACAACTCTACCATCATCCAAAAATTCCAACTCTATCTTTTCCATATTTCCCCTCCTTTAAATTTTCCACGTTATTTCGAATGATTTTGGATCATGGTAAGTAAAATGTATATGATACACTAAATCTTTTACCTTTTTTAACTTTGACTTCTCAATAAGATTCTTAAAATGAGGATGTAACTTAATAATTACTTCTTTTGCTTCCTTTGGCGCCTCTTCTATTTTTTGATATAAATTTTTAATTGTTATCTTTGGAGAAACAATAAAACCAGCCCCACCACATACAGGACATGGTGAAATATAATTCTCAAAAAAAGACCTTACAGTTCTTTTTCTTGACATTTCCAAAAGCCCTAGTTTTGTAAAACCAAATATTTCAATTTTACTTTTATCTTTTTTTATTTCTTCGCTTATCTGTTCTAATAACATGTTTTTCATATCATTTGAATCCATATCAATAAAATCAACCAAAACAATTCCACCAATATTCCTTAAACGTAATTGCCTGAAAATTTCCGAAACTGCCTCTTTGTTTGTTTGAAATGCAGTTTCTTGTTGACTTTTTCCTTTTACAAAATGCTTTGAATTGACATCTATTATAGTTAATGCTTCAGTTTTATCAATTATTATTTCTCCACCCGAAGGCAATGAAACCTTTCTACTAAACAATTCCCTAAAATATTTGTAAATATTCATGTAATCAAAAGTATCACCATCTATTATTTCAATTTTTGGCCTTTTAATGAAAATTTTTAAATATTTCTTTATTGTTTCTAAATGTTTTAAGTTGTTAGTAATAATCAACCTTACATCCTTTGTTAACTTTTCTCTTAAAACATAATCGAGCAGATTCTCTTCTTTATACAAAATTTGAGCTTTCCTTTTACGTTTAAATATCTCTAAAACTTCAAAAGCTCTATTTGCCAGCAAATCCATTTCAGATTGAATATATGATTCATCCAATCCTTCTGCAGCAGTTCTAATTATAACACCTAAATTAGAATTTTCAGAAATATATTTTGCAATATCATGCAATCTTGCCCTCTCATTTTCATCTTCAATTTTTTTTGACACCCCTATAACTTTAGAAAAAGGAAATAAAACCATATACCTTCCCGCAATACTAATATTTGCAGTTAACTGTGGCCCTTTATCTCCAACTGGATCCTTTTTTACTTGTACTAATAGTTTAGTTCCTTTATCTATCTTTTTCAATGAGAAATAATTGTAATATTCTTCTGGGATATCTTTCAATCTTAAAAAACCATTTTTTTTATTTCCGATATTTACGAATATTGCGTCTAATGCATTTACTACCTTTTCTACACGTCCAAGATAAATGTTACCAGTAAGCTTTTCTTCTTCATCAGACACAATTTCAACTAATCTATTATTTTCAATAACTGCATAATGTAAGTTATCTTCAACCGAATTTAAAACTAACACTTTTTCCATGCTTTCAAAATCCTTTCATATACTCCCTTTGGTTTTCATTTAAAACGTCAATCTCTATTCCCAAAGATTTTAACTTTAAATCAGCAACTTCTATATCCAATTCCTCAGGATAACCGTATACTTTGTTCTCTAACTTACCATGATTCTTTTTTAAATAAATTAACGACAAAGTTTGAAGGGCAAAAGATATGTCCATTATTTCTATTGGATGACCATCAGCTGCTGCCAAATTTACCAATCTTCCTTCGCCAATCAGAAAAATATTTTTCCCGTTAATTTTATATCCTTTAACATTTGGTCTTGCTTCAAATACAAATTCTGCGTTTTTTTCAAGCTCATCAACCGGAATTTCAACATTAAAATGCCCTGCATTTGCTAGTATAACACCATCTTTCATATTAACAATATCTTCGTATTTTACCACATCTTTCATTCCAGTTGAAGTAACAACTATATCTGCAATTTTTGAAGCTTCTGACATTTTCATAACTCTATAACCATCCATTAGTGCTTCTAAAGCTTTAACTGGATCAACTTCTGTTATAATAACATTTGCACCTAATGCTTTGGCTCTCATTGCTATTCCACGGCCACACCATCCATACCCAGCAACAACAACATTTTTACCTGCAATTAGTGTATTTGTGTTTCTCATAATTGAATCCCATGTCGACTGACCTGTCCCATATCTGTTATCAAATAAATACTTCATACGAGCATTGTTAACTGCAATTACCGGAACCGATAGTATACCACTCTTTTCCAAGTTTTTAATTCTTCGTACACCTGTAGTTGTTTCTTCGGAAATTCCCTTAAGATTTTTTAATAATTCTTTTCTTTCAGTATGTACAATAACACTCAAATCCGCCCCATCATCAAGAATTAGATCAGGATTG
This sequence comes from Thermosipho affectus, assembly GCF_001990485.1. Classification (NCBI taxonomy): domain Bacteria; kingdom Thermotogati; phylum Thermotogota; class Thermotogae; order Thermotogales; family Fervidobacteriaceae; genus Thermosipho; species Thermosipho affectus. The sequence goes on from NZ_LBFC01000001.1 coordinate 57,649, forward strand.
TAATCAAGTACTTTATTAAGATTTTCATAATAATTTTTTTCATCGTTTGTTCTCTTTGCGTGAACAATTATCCCAAAATCTTTTAAAGCTTCTGCAACATCATCTTGGGTTGATAATGGATTGCACCCAGTAACAAAAACTTCTGCTCCCAACCTTTTTAGAGTAATTGCCAAATAAGCTGTTTTAGCTTCCAAATGTATCGCCATTGTAATTTTTATTCCATCCAAAACCCCTTTATAATTTTTCTGCAAATAATTTAAAAGTGGCATATAATTTGAAACCCACTCAATTTTCTTTATACCAATCATACTATACCTCCCTATTTAATTTTTAACACTTTATATTTTATCACATATAAGTGAAAATCTAACAACTCTTTACGTTTAGTCTAAAATAAAAATAGCTTTTTGCAGTATTTATGACTTGCTTTTAAAATTAAATATATTAAAATTTTTATAGACACCAAAACAAAGGAGTTTAAAAATGGATCTAAAAAAATATTTGGAAAATCTAAATGTATCTTCAAAAGGTACGCCACAAAAAAGTTGGGATGAGTATTTTTTAAAAATAGCGCTTATAATATCCACACGTTCGTCTTGCATCCATAGAAAAGTTGGAGCGGTAATTGTAAAAGATAAAAGAATCCTTGCAACTGGTTATAATCAACCTCCTTCTGGTTTTCCCCACTGTAATGAAATTAACTGTATAAGAGATGATTTAAATATCTCCTCTGGAAAAAACCAAGAAATTTGTTATGCACTTCATGCTGAACAAAATGCTTTAATGCAAGCTGCAAAATTTGGTATATCTACCGATAATTCCATAATTTACGTTACACATAAACCTTGCTCCGTCTGTGCAAGACTTATAATAAACGCTGGAATAAAAAAAGTCATATTTATCAATGACTACCCTGATCCATTAACAGATTTTTTGTTTAAAGTATCAGAAATAAAAATTGAAAAATATGGAGGTGTAATAAATGAAGAGGGATGAACTTATCAAATATTTAAGAATTGATAGATGGCCAACCGTTTGGTGTCCAGGTTGTGGAAATGGAATAATAATGAAATCATTTATCCAAGCCACTCATGAATTGAATTTAGAAAAAGACAGAGTAGCAGTTATTTCTGGAATAGGTTGTTCTTCAAGAGCAACTGGATATTTAGATTTTAACACAATGCACACACTACATGGAAGAGCCATAGCATTTGCAACAGGGGTAAAACTTGCAAAACCAGATTTCAAAGTGATTGTAATGGGTGGTGATGGTGATTTAACAGCTATTGGTGGAAACCATTTTATACATGCTTGTAGAAGAAACATTGATTTAACTGTAATAGTGTTTAATAACATGATATACGGAATGACAGGAGGGCAACACTCGCCAACAACTCCACATGAAAAAATTACTAGTACCATGCCTTATGGTAATATTGAAAACTCTTTTGATATTGTGAATCTAGCACTATCTGCTGGTGCCACTTATGTTGCAAGAAGTACAGTCTATCATTATCCATTAACAGTAAAATATATAAAAGAAGCTATTACACACAAAGGAATGAGTGTTGTAGAAGTTTTAACCAATTGTCACACTTATTATGGTAGATATAATGGAATGAAGAATGCTTGGGACATTCACAACTACATGAAGGAAAATGCAATTTTAAAATCCAAAGCTGAAAAAATGGATAAGAATTTACTAAAAGACAAAATAATAATTGGTGTTTTCAAAAAAGAAGAAAAACATGACTTTTATGAAAATTATAAAAAAGTTGTTGCAATATCAAAAAATTCGGAGGTGTAAATAAATGGAAATCCAAAGACCATTTTCAATTAGAATCGCAGGAATAGGTGGTCAGGGAAATCTAATCGCTGGTTTAACTCTAGCAAAGGCATTAGTGAAATCTGGCAAGTATGTTGTACAAACTCAAAATTATACTGCACAAGTCAGAGGTGGACCAAGTTATTGTGATTTACTAATTTCTAATAAACCTATTGATTTTCCAAAAGCAACTCTCTTCGATATATTGTTAATTTTACATCCTTTTATGATTGAACAGTGTAAAAATGTCAGAAATAATGGTATAATTATTATTGATGATACATATATCAAAGAACTTCCACTTGAATCATTTAGGATGACCAAAAGAAAGATAAATATACCTGCTTCAAAAATTGCGCTTGAGAAATTTGGAAGCGAAATGTTTGCGAATATGATAATGTTAGGAGTTATTTCTAAAGCAACTTCAATAGTTAATATTGATTATTTAATTGAATCTATCAAAGAAAATATAAATCCAAAATACGTTGAAAAAAATATTGAGGCGGTGAAATATGGCACAACACTTACAGAAAAATTCTACAAACCAAGAATCGAAAGAAAAGTTAAAAGAACAATTGGGTTCGAATAATTTAAAAGAATCATTTTCACATGCAATTGAAGGTATATTAACAGCTATTTCTCAAGAAAGGAATTTAAGAATCCATTTTTTTGTAGGATTTGTTATACTATTTTTGAGTTTATTTTTGCCAATTGATAAAAATAACTATATATGGATTTTTTTCGCTGTATTTTTTGTAATAATTTCTGAATTAATAAACACTTTAATCGAAAATTTGCTTGACTTGTTTATACCAGAATTTCATCCTATTGTTAAAATAATAAAAGATATCAGTTCTGGTATCGTACTTTGGGCTGCAATGTTTTCTGTAATTGTCGGTATTGCAATCATTGGGAATTTATTGTTTAATTGGGATATAATTATTGCGAAAATCTTTGGTTTTGGATTTGTTTCCTTATTCCCATTTATATATGTTTTAGGAGTGATAAGATGGAAGAAAAAAAGATAAAAATATTAATAGTTGATGATTCGGCTTTTATGAGAATGATTCTAAAAGATGTTATTGAAAAAGAAAAAGACATGAAAATCGTTGGAATTGCCAAAGACGGTCTTGAAGCAGTAGAACTTGCTATAAAACACAAACCTGACGTCATTACATTAGACGTTGAAATGCCTAAATTAAATGGAATTGAAGCATTAAAGGAAATTATGAAACGTTCTCCTTCAAGAATAATAATGGTTAGTAGTCTTACAGAAGAAGGTGCTGATATAACTATAACTGCGCTCCAACTTGGAGCGGTTGACTTTGTCACAAAACCTGCTGGAAGTATTTCAATGAATTTTAGAAAAGTAGCAGGGGAACTAATTGAAAAAATAAGAAATGCCATGAAAATTGACGTTAAAGCTCTATCACGAACAATCACTTACAGTCATAAAACATTTAGTGTCAAATCTTTAGTTTCTGGAAAAATCGTTGTTATTGGTTCATCAACTGGTGGGCCAAAATCATTAGACCATGTGATTCCACCACTACCTTCAAATTTTCCTGCACCGATAATTCTTGTTCAACATATGCCAGCTGGATTTACAAAATCACTTGCGAATAGATTGAATAAAATTTCAAATTTAAATGTTAAAGAGGCTGAAGAGGGAGACGTACTAAAACCTGGGTGGGTGTATGTTGCTCCTGGCGATTACCACCTTGGAATAAGATTACATGATAAAAAAAGTATAGTCTATCTTGAAAAAAGCGAAAAAATTAATAATGTTAGACCTGCAGTCGATTTTACATTGGATAAGGTTGCAGAAATATACAAGGAAAAAACAATATCTGTTATTTTAACTGGAATGGGTAAAGATGGTACAAAAGGTGCATTCAAAGTGAAATACTACAAAGGAATTGTTATTGCTGAATCAAAAGAAACTTGTGTAGTATACGGTATGCCAAAATCAGTGGTTGAAGAAGGATACGCAGATTTTGTGTTGCCCGCATATAAAATACCAGGAAAACTGGTTGAAATAATTTAGGAAAATAATTTAAGGAGGTGTAAATTTATGAAAAAGCTTTTTGTTTCATTTTTTATATTGGCATTGTCTATATTTTATTTTGGGGCCTTTAAAGATGTTCCAGTAAATCACTGGGCATATGATGCTGTAAATGAACTAAGTAAATTAGGAATTGTTAGTGGAATGCCTGATGGAACTTTCCAAGGAAACCAAGGAATGACGCGTTATCAAGTTGCTGTTGCACTTTATAGAATGATGAGTTATATCCAATCTCAAATTGACAAGGCTGTTTCCAATACATCAAATGTAAGTAAACTACGAGAGCAGATTTTAACACTTTCTGATATTGTAAGCACAGCAATGAACAAGATAGAAGATTTATCTTCTCTAAAAGATTCCGTTCAGATTGTATCTTCAGATGTTAGCGAACTTAAAACGTCATTAGTTAATACTAAAAATGATGTAAAAAGTTTATCAATCGATATCTCATCATTAAAGAATAAAGTAAACGAATTAAATAACAAAATTACTATTTTAGAAAGCAAAATGCTTAATGAAGATATAAACAAATACTTGTCTCAAAAAGTTGACCTTGATAAGTTTAACAAATTATCATATGAGTTTGATAACTTTAAAAAGCAAACTGAAAATAAACTTGATGCATTAAATGGTGATATAGTTACTATAAAGACAGAAAACAGCAATATGCAGAAAACAATTGATACTCTAAATAACAACTATTCAAGCCTTGAAGAATATTTAAATGCTAAAACCAAAGCCTTGGATACAAGAATTTCTACTATTTCTGGTGATGTTACTCAGTTAAAAGTTGATTTTCAAACATTCAAATCAGATTATGATATTACAGTACAAACGTTTAATAAAAAGATTGAAAAATTAAATCAAATCGTAAGTAATTATGAAACTATTTCCACAGTTGTTGAAAATTTAAATAAAAATTACTCAACCTTAAAATCTACAACCGAAAACAAAATCGATGAACTATCTCAGGAAATAAACGAAATAAAAAATTCAAGTAATTCTACGTCTTCAACTTCAACTATCGCGTTAATCATATCGATCTTATCAGGCGCAGTCGCTGGTATAGCTTTATATTTAACAATAACCAATTAATACATAAAACCATAACAATATCCCACTACTGGATCAAAAAAAAATAAAAAAGCACCCCCGAAGCAACAAAATAAAACTGACAAGGGGGTGTTTTTCTTTTGCGAAGAAAGTACAAAATTTTTGTATTCTCCTAAAATAAAAGAAAAAATCATTTGAATTTCCCTTTGGAATTGCTCAAAGCAGAGTTCGTTTGCAGATTAATAAATAAAAGCGTAAAATATCATCTATTTCAAAAATCACATATTACTGAACATAGCACAAAAAAGAAATGACAAAAAACTTAAAGAAAAAATTAAAAAGACATATCTCAAAATACAATGGTGTTTACAGATATCACCGTAAGTATACATATTAAAGAAGTGAGAATAATAAATAATAATCTTTCAAAAAACACATACTAAATCTTTAAATTACTAAACATTACCAAGTACTACAAAAAATCATCGCTTATGTTTTTAACCAATAAAATTAAATATCTATTACAAATAACACAAAATAATAAAAAAGGTGTTTCCTAAGAGGAAACACCTTATATATGACTTACATATTATAATTTAAAATTTGATAAGTATTGATTTAGACCTTC
>NZ_LBFC01000002.1 GCF_001990485.1 Thermosipho affectus
ACTCACCTGTCTCATCAAGTACTTCACCTGTTTCTAATACGATAAATGTCTGGATAACCCCCTCTTTTTTTAACGCATTTCTTGCATTTCTAATTCCCCATGCAAGTTGTTTTTTTCCTAAATCACTTGTCGCATTCATCAAATATGGGGTAAGTGACCCCCCTGTTGCATACTTGTAAATTGGATCGATAATGTTTTCTAGTTCTGCATGTACGTCTTTGGAGATCGAGGTAAGGATGAGTTCGTTTATAGTACTTGCGCTTTTTGAAACGTTTTTGAAGGCAAGATATGATGAAATTGAAACACTTGTTACCGTAGCAATTATTGCTACCAATACTAAGGATAGTATGAGTTTAAATTGTAGTTTCATTTAACCACCTCCGAAAGTATGTATTCTCTTACATTTTCAAAATCTTCTCCAAAATATCTATCACCATTCATTTCGATATTAATATTTGAAAGAAAATCTTCAATCATTTTAGAGGACTTTAATGGACGCCTAAATTCCAAAGCAACCCTAACTAACATTGTCTCAATTGATATTAAATCTACTACATTTGTATAAATTTTTCTTAACTTCCTTGCAGAAGTTGCTCCCATACTTACATGATCTTCTTGGTATGCAGATGTTGGAATCGTATCACATGATGCAGGATGAGATAAAACTTTATTTTCATTACATATTGCAGCAGCCGCATATTGCCAAATCATATAACCAGAGTTAAGTCCCTCTTTTCCAGATGCAAGAAATGCAGGTAATCCCCTATTAACTAGTGGGTTTACCAATCTATCAATTCTTCTTTCGATCATATTACCTAAATCAGTTAACGCTATAGATAAATAATCACAAACTAATGCAACTGGTTCACCATGGAAATTTCCACCACTAATTATTTCCTCATCAAATATTAACGGATTATCCGTTGCCGCATTAATTTCATTTTCAGCAACTTTTTTGGCAAATTCAAGAGTATCATACACTGCACCATAAACCTGAGGAATAGCTCTAAGTGTGTATGCATCTTGGACATTAGAACATTTGATGTGTGATTCTCTTAATTTACTCTTATTAAGATATTTTCTCAGTAATTCGGCAATATAAATTTGGCCTTTATGATTTCTTACTCTTTGCAATCTATCATCAAATGCGACTGGTGTCCCAAGTAAAACATCTGTTGATGCTGCTGCAATTAAAGTTGCAATTTCTATTAATCTAAACATATCTCTGACAACAAGTGAAAGTATCGCTGTCATAAATTGCGTGCCATTTAATAAACTTAAGCCTTCTTTTTCTTTTAAAGTCAATGGTGTTATATTTTTTTCTTTCAATATTTCTCTTGTTTCAACTTTCTTGCCATTCTTTAAAACATATCCTTCACCAATTAGTGCCATTGAAATATGTGATAATGGTGCCAAATCACCACTTGCACCAACACTCCCCTTCTCCGGCACATATGGTACAACATCTTTATTCAAAAACTCTACTAATTTTTCTATTACCGACACTCTTACCCCTGAAAAACCTTTTGCTAATGAATTAGCCCTCAACAACATCATCGCACGAACGATATCATAGTTCAGTGGCTCACCGATACCTGCTGAATGAGATAACACAATATTTTTTTGTAAATCCTCTAATTCTTCTTTTGAAATTCTTACATTAACCAATGCACCAAAACCTGTATTCACACCGTAAACTGGTTTGTTTTTTTCTAAAATTTCTTCAACTTTTTTTCTAGAAAGTTCAACATTTTTTTTGGCCTTATCATCAAGCAAAACTTGTTCATATTTTCTCGATACTTTATGAACATCCTCAACGGTTAAGCTATTTCCGTTAATATATATCAAAAAAATCCCCCCTCTAATATTATCTATGACAAATATATCACAATAAAAATTTTAATCAAATACCAATTCTTATCTTTTTTATAAATCAGATACAGATATCTTATTTATTTCATCATTTTCTAAATATCTTGCAATAACATAAAGTAAATCTGAAATCCTATTAATATACGCCAATAACTGTAATCTTACATTTTCGACTTTTGACAGTCTAACAATGTATCTTTCGCCTCTTCTTGCAATTGTTCTACAAACATCAAGTAATGCACTTTCCTTTTTAGCACCCGGTATTACAAAAGAGCTTATATTTAATTTCTTTTCGTAATTTTCTACATATTTTGTTACTCTATCAACATCTCTTTTGTCAATAAGCTCAATAAATTTTTCACCTTTTGCTAATTCAGTAGCTATTCTAAACAAATCCTTTTGAATTTCTTCAATTATAGTTTTTTCATTCACATCCAAACCAATTTTTGCCAATCCAAGAAATGATACCAGCTCATCTATCGTTCCATATGCTTCTACTCTGATATTATCTTTGTCTACTCTCTCACCATTTGCCAAAAATGTCTTTCCATCATCACCCATTTTTGTACTTATCATTATTTATCCCCTCCTAAAATTACTCTTTTAAAAAATTCTAATTCTTTGATAATAATATCTATATTTACATCCTGCATTAAAAATGATTTTAAAATAGATAAAGGTATTAATTCCAAAACATTATTTACATTCTTTAAACTATTAAAAAAACACTTTTTTTGTATATCAATACTAATATTCATATTTAATTTCTCCACTTCATTCCAAAAACTCTGAAAAAGAGCATAATCACTCTTAAATTTTACCTTATAAATTAAAGTATTATCTGAGTTAATTATGTAGCCTAACTTTTCTACAATTCTCAACAATCTAGAAAAAATTATTAAATCAAGGTATTTCTCCGCATTCTTTACAGAAAATACGTTAGGATGCTCTATTAAAAAATCCATATTTAAATTTATAATAATTTCATTTTTTTCAAAAGAATTTTCTATTTTTAATACCTCTCTTTCACAGTTTACTTTCTTTTTAAATAATTCTTTTGAAACGAAATTTCTAATCTTAAATAATTCAAAATTTTCATCATTAAATTCAATGAAAATATCGATATTTGAATCTTTTTCCTTACATTTATATATATTAAAATTTATATCATTAAACTCTTCACTGCCAATATAAATACACTCACTTAAATTCCAGTCAAAATAGCTGTTACAAACAATATATCGTTTTTCAACTATAATTGGTACTAGATAATCAAACACTTCCTTTATCGAAAAGAAAGAATCAATGTATAAAATCACACCTAATCCCCCTTAAAAATTTTTTTTAGTTCTTTAATATCATCCTTAAAATCATCTTTGTTTTCGCAATTTTCAATTATATTTTTCAAGATTTTTAATGCTTTAACCGTCTTTTTTAGCTTTCTTTCAGGTTCCCTTTCAAAACGTTTTAAGTAAAAAAAGAAATAGTAAATAATAAACAAAGAAACTGGGACAAATACAAAATACAACATTATATGATGTGCTGGATAAGCAGAATAAACCAAAAAATTCAAGTCTTTTTTTTCAACTATTTTAAATAAAACTTTTTTCCCGTTATAATAAGTAATATTACCTTTAACATCAGGAAACATTTCATTAAAACTTACAGAAAAATTGTTACTATTAACTATCTTTTTATCATTAGTAAAAAATACAAAATAAGATGTTATTTTAGGAATTGTATAAAAAGCATTATCTTTTACATAAATAAGATTTGAAGTTTCACCAAACTTTACAATTGAAATCCCCTCTGAAAGATTTTCCACTTTAAAAACCTTCCCCATATAGTATATTTTATTTCTTTCTACTACATAACCTTCTGGTTGTCTGTTTGAAATTATATTTGCAATCAAATTTTCATAATTTTCATAATCAAAATCAGCAATTTTTTCATACTCATTTAGTTGAAATTTTGAGTAAGACAAATCCATTTTAAACATTAAATAAGGCAAAACCATAAAAAAAATAACAAAAAAAATAACGGGTAACTTCCTCATCCTATCATTCCTTTACTTTTGCCATTATTAAAAGATCAACATAATTTCCATCTAAATTCACAGCTTTTTTCTTTCTACCTTCGATTTTATATCCAAGTTTAATATAAAGATTAATTGCAATTAAATTACTCTCAATTACTTCCAATTGAATTCTTTTTACTCCATTCTTAAAAACCCACTCTTCTGCAATCTGAATAAGCTTTTTACCAATACCCATTCCTCTAAATTCCCGTAAAACAGATATTCCATATTCAGCAACATGTCTCATACGTTTTCTTTCATGAATCATTATATCAATTTCACCTATAATTTTGTTTTCTAACTTAGCGATAAAAATCTTTCTTAACTCATTTTCAATGTAGAATTCTACATATTTCTTAAAAGATTTAAAATCCATCAATTCTTCTAGAGAAGTTACTAAAAATTTTGTTTCGCTTAAAACACTTTTTCTAAATTCATATAACTTATTAATTTCATTAAAAAAAATTTCCTTAAAAACAAAATCAAAATTCAACGTTAAACTCCTCCAATATTTTGTTATTGAGATCTATAACCTTTATATTTAAATCATCATTAAGTTCCAACAAAACGAAATGATATTCTTTATAAAACGATACAAGATATTCATTATCAATCACTTTCCCATAAAGTGATGCACCAGCACCTCCGGTAATAATATAATGAGTATTATTAACATAAAAATGTTGATAATTATGCTCATGCCCAGAAATAACAATTTTAATACCTTTATCAGCAACAATTTTATCTAATTTTGACAAATCCAATCTATCTTTCCAATGTGGTCCAACTGTATAAATTGGATAATGCAAAAAGACTATGCTTCTCTCATTTCCATAATTTTCTAAAAATTCTAAATAACCTTTCGTATACGGATCCAAAAAAATAAGTCTATATTTCTTAAAATCTGCATAATAATTGTACAATCCAAAATACTTTTTATAATAAACATCAGGATTCTCGTGATTGCCTTTTACTAATTGGAAATAAGAATTTTTTCTCAAGTTTTTTGTTATTTTAAAAAAAGTATTCCACTCCTCTTTCCTATCTCCTCTATTTACCATATCCCCCAAATGAACTACGACAGTTGGATTATAAGAAGAAATCAACTCTACAATTTTTATATGAACTTTATTTCCAAAACGTGAATCACCGTATACAGCTACCAAATTTGTTGTGTTAGGAAAAAACTCTCCATCACACAACTTACACATATCATTTTCTTCATACAAATAATAAAAAACATTAGAGAATAAAAACATTGGAACAAAAATAAATAAAAATACCATCTTCTTTAACATTAATCTGCACTTCCAGAATTTTTTCTAATTTCAACAATATCAAAATCTATATCCATTTTTAAACTATCTAACATTTTTAAAATGTCCTCTTTAAAATAATCGGTTGTAACAATCCTTAAAATTCCACCTTCGTATTTTCTTATATTAACCATATTATCTTGCGCTTCTAAAATGTAACTCAAATAATGTACATCATTCTTATCAATATTCAATAAAATATCAATCTCCATATTTATCCTCCTTTTTAGTCATAAATGGACATTTACTTATTATCTTATTATTCTTTAAAAACTCATCAAAATGCTTTAAAAACAATGGCTTTTCCTGCGGGCACTCATTCATAAACTTTGCAAATAAAACAAACTTTTCAGCGACTTCATCCCCCAAATCAAAATATATCTTAAAACATGCTTCTTGTGCTTTTAAAGGTTCTATTTTCAAGAATTCTATCAAAAATCTTCTAAATGCTTGAATGTTTTTATTTTCCTTCAAAGCTATGTTTTTGCCTTCCTCAGTTAAAGTTATAGCTCCTCTTTTTTCATAATAAATCAAACCTTTTTTTGCCAATGAATTTAAAGTCTGCTTCGCAGAAGGCATTTTAACTCCTGCATAATCCGATACTTTCTTTAATCTTGTCCAGCCCATTGAGTTTAAAGTAAGATATACAATCAAAAGATATTTTCTTTCTGCTTTAGTTAAATTACGGTGACTTGACAAAAAAATCCCTCCACATAAGTTTATTCTAATTGTATTTTAACACATCATTCCAATTCAAGATACTTTTGAAGAAGTTTAAGTGTTGCTTCAATTGCATCGACATGAGTTCTTTCATAGCCATGTGACGCATAAATCCCAGGACCAATTAATCCATGTTTTACGTTATATCCCGCACGCACTGCAGCACTTGCATCAGAACTATAATACGGATATATATCAACAGTAAAATTTACCTTTGATAGTTCAGCAGCTCTTATCAATTTACCAACTACATCATAATCATATGGTCCACTTGAATCTTTGGCACAAACTGAAACTGAATAGACATCTGAATCTAAATCATCTCCCACTGCTCCCATATCTACAGCAATAACTTCTGTTACGTCATCTGGAATTCCAGAAGATGCTCCATGACCAACTTCCTCATAACTTGTAAACATAATATAGATCTTTCTTTTTGGTTCTATAGTAAAATCTCTTATTACCTTTGCCAAAGTTAGCAAAATACCTGCTCCTGCTTTATCATCTAAAAATCTACTTTTTAAAAATCCAGTTCTTGTTAAAACAGTTCTTGGCTCAAATGCTATATAATCACCTGGCCTTATTCCAAGGTTTTCCACATCTTCCTTGCTATAAACTTTCTGATCTAAAACAACTTCCACGTTATTTTCATTTCTTTCAATAGTTCCAGTATCATTATAAACGTGGACTGAAGGATGTATGTTATAAATTGTACCAGTATATGCTTTGTTATCTCTTGTGAAAACTATACAATTTTCATTTTCAATATGCGAAAAAGGATACCCACCAATTCTTGTTAACTTTAATCTACCATTTGGTTTTATTGATCTAACCATAGCACCAAGTGTATCAACGTGCGCCATAAGTAATATTGCATTGCTATCCCCATGACCTAAATCTACAATTAAGCTTTTTTTATTAGTATATTCATATCTAAAACCTAATTTTCTAACTTCATTAATCAAATAATTCATTATCCTATTTGTAAAACCAGTAGGACTTGGAATCTCACACAAATCAATAATTTTACCGATTGCTTCTTGAACGTACGACATTTATATCCCTCCCAATTTATAATTTTTCAAAATTTTCTTCAAATAATCTTGCGTATAAAAAGAACTAAATTCCATAAATTCAATAGAATTTTTATCGGAAAAAGTTAGGTAAAAAACCTTATTTGAAATTTTTTTTATCTCACTTAAACTATTTAAATTAATTAATTCAAAATAACTCAATTCTTTGTTATTAACCATATAATAAGGCACATCTAAAATTTTAAAATCACCTTTGAATGTTATACCTAAATCCACTTCGCCTTTCTCAATTAACTTCATACATTCCCCAATTGTTAAAACTTCAACGTATTCAATCTTATGATTATACTCTTTTGAAAAATCTTCTAAAATTTTTGGAATAATTCCCGCAAAAGTATCTTGATATTTTTGACAAATAACTGGGATCCTTACAACAGCCACCTTCAATTTTGAATGAATTTTAAAAGAGAGTAAGTAAACAAATGTAGTCAACAAAGCTCCAAGCATTGCTTCGGTAATTGCCACATCTGGTGCTAAATATACAACGTAAATTGCAACCATCAAAACACTCAGTACCGTTCTATATAAAAAAGAATTAAATACTTTTTTAGAAAAAAACACAAAAATAGTTACCAAAACCGCAAAAAAAGATAAAACATACTGCATCATTATCTTTTATCCTTTCTAACAAAAGAAATTGAAATAAAATAAGTTACTGCAGGCATTCCTATTAACATAATTAAAAGTGCAACTAAAATCTTTTCAATTTGAAAACCGCGTATTAATAAACCTATTAATATCAAAATCCCTCCACCAGTATCTCCCGCGCTCAAATAGTGTAGTTTTTTAAACATGTTTTTATTAAACAACGCAAAAATATTCCCAATTAACATCAAAAAAGCACCAAAAATTATTATCATCAATCACTCCTTGAAAGAAATGAAGTAATAGCAAATGCTCCACCTATTGAAATCAAAACATAAAAAATTGCAACATCTACTATTATTGGCAAATCACTATAATATGAATATACCAACAACAAAATTGATATCTTAGTAGAAATAGAAAGAAGAGGAATCAATTTTTCATAAACATTCTTAAAATATCCAATCCCAATTATCGAAATAAATAATGAAATCAATATTAACAATATTGCTACCATCTCAATCACCTAATTTATGAATATAAAGGAATCTGTCATCGTGATCAAAAGCTATTGTCTTTGGTGTTAATGTTATATACAATATCTTTATTAACATCTCAAAATCATCTTTATATTCCTCAAATTCGATTTTTTCATTTTTAATAAAGAAAACCAAAATTGATTCATACAAAGTTTTGGGAATATACTTTAAAAGTAAAAACACCAATTTAGAAAAATTTAAAACATTTTGTTTGAAAATTTCATATACTATTATTGAAACAAAAAGATTTAGAAAAAAATATTCTTTCCCCGAAAATACACTCAAGAACAAAGTACCTAAAATAATATTAATTAAATGTACCATTCTTCTTTTAATGGCCTCCTCATTAAATCCAACATAGATAGCCTTGGATTTTTATTTGCGTATAGTATTTTAAACACTTCACTAGAAATAGGCATATCTATACCTCTCTTTAAGGAAAGCTCAACAACAGCTTTCACAGTATACATACCCTCTGCAACCATTTTGGTATTTTTCATTACCTCTTCAAGTGTTTGACCTTTTGCTATTAACTCTCCCAAAAGTCTATTTCTACTATGTCTACTATTACATGTGACCATCAAATCTCCTACGCCTGAAAGTCCAAAAAAAGTTTTTTCCTGTGCTCCAAAGATTTTTCCAAACTTTATCATTTCATATAAAGCACGTGTCATTAGTGCCGCTTTTGAATTATCCCACCCACCTAATCCATCTAAAACTCCTGCGGCAATTGCCATAACATTCTTCAAAGCACCAGAAATCTCTATCCCAACCACATCATCAGAGGTATACACTCTAAAATAATCATTACTGAACAATATTTGTAATTCTTCAACATTTTCACCGGCGATTGTTACAGCTGTAGGTATATTTTCAGCTACTTCTTCAGCATGTGATGGTCCTGAAAGAACGGTATAGGGTATACTAACAAAATCTCTTATAATTTCCGAAACTCGTTTTAAAGTCTTTATCTCTAAACCCTTTGATAAGTTAACGATTCCTTTAACATTATCCCAATACTTAATCTTACTTAAATTTTCCCTTATAAATTGCACAGGTATAGCTATAACAAGATAGTCCGAAAAATCCACAACTTCTTGTATGTTATCTGAAGCATTAAATTTTGGTCTAATCCCATTTAAATAACTTATCTTTTTTAAAACATTTATTTCAAATACTACTTCCTTTCTTCTAGCCCAAACCAATACATCTTGTCCATTATCAACCAACAAATTTGCAAAAGCACATCCCCAACTTCCTGCACCAATTACTCCAAATTTCACTCGAGCACCTCCATAATCTTTTTTACGGACCACTTTACAGCAGGTGTTCTATACGGGTTTGATTCACTATCTAATTTTAATACCCACTTCATCTTCTCCTTAGGGTATAAAACTAAAAAGTAATGTTGCGTAAATTCATCATCAGAAGATATAATTTTAAATATATAAGCATCTCCATTTACTTCCTTATAAACATTTTTAACCACAAAAATCTTATTATCTTCCTTAAAAACTTGTCCCTTTAATTCCAATACCTTTTGTTCTGTTATTTTTCCCACAGCATGTGGCATATCATCCTCACTCCTCAACAAACGTGTTATCTTTCCCTTTTTGATTTTCCAAACCTTTAATCTAAAAATATCTCTATTAAATCTTATCCATTTTTTCTCATATCTGGTTAAAAATTCACGTTTAGGGTTTTTTTCGATATCATTTACTTTAAAGTATCCGCTCTCCTTTGCATTTTCGTATGCTTCAATTGCGTACCACTCTTGATCAGTAACAAGTTCAAATTCCCCATTGTATTTTAAAACTACTGACAATACATTGAAAAAATCCTTAATTATTATTCTTCTATGTGCCTGTGAATTTTTATACCAAGGAACAGGAAAATTCATTATCAACTTATCAATAGAATCGTCGCTAAAAAATTCTCTCACACCAAACCTTGCATCACAGAGAATTAATTTTGCATTTTTTATACCATTTCGTTTTAATTTTCTTTGTGCTTTCACCATAGATGTAATTGAAAGCTCAAATCCAATATAATTAATATTCTTATTCTTACTAGTATAGTAAGCCGCATATTCCCCATTCCCAAAACCAAGTTCCACATGAATTGGACCATAATTTCCAAAAATTTCATCCCAATTTAAAGGAAACTTATTTAAAAATTGAGGTTTCAACTCAAATTCCGGATATATCATCTGAGACCTCCTACTCTTTCAATAAAATACTTTGCATGCTTGC
This sequence comes from Thermosipho affectus, assembly GCF_001990485.1. NCBI lineage: Bacteria > Thermotogati > Thermotogota > Thermotogae > Thermotogales > Fervidobacteriaceae > Thermosipho > Thermosipho affectus. The sequence continues at coordinate 10,456 of NZ_LBFC01000002.1, forward strand.
TATAAGTACTATTTGGAAATCTTTCTATAAAATCTTTAAATAACAAGTAAGATTTTTCAAAATCACCTATCTGATAATAATTTAAAGCTCTATAATAATATGTATCATCTAAGAAATAAATATTCTTCACATTCAAAGAAACAGCTTTATCTATTACAAATTCCAAAATATTAATCGACATTAAATAATTTTTCTGTCTATAATATTCATATCCCATTAACCATAAAAAACGTAAGGTTTCAATATTTTTTGGATTTAACCTTTCAAATAGTTCAACACTTTTTGTTTCTTTATCTTTGGAATTTTCAAGTACTTTTAAGTTTTCTTCAACTTCAGAAAGTTTTAAAATAAGATTTTTAGAACTTTCCTGTTGTAATGTTTTTATTTCCTCCAAGATTTTAGAGACTGTTTCATTCGAGGAAATAATCTCATTTTTTACTTCATTACTTGATTCCAAAATTTTTGTATTCAATTTTTCAAAATTAACTTCAATTTTTGAATTTATTTTATCTAAAGAATTTTTTAATGAAAATATAGTCGGATTAAACAATGAGATAATTGTAAAAATCAATATAATAATCAAAGTTCCCATAATAAATATGTTAATATTTTGTGGTTTTTTTTCTTGGAGTTCTAAATCTAAATTTGGTTCGAAATTTAATAAAATACCTTTCAAATATCTTATAAGCTCTTTATCATTATTTCTAATTGCTTTTTCTAATTCAAGTCTTATCACTTGAACAACTTCTGGATACTCACTTTTTATTGAATTATAATCTATATTTTTATCAAGTTCATTATAAATTTTTTCTACTGCATTTTCTAAATCACCAATCTGTATCTCTCCCGTTTTAAGTGCAATGCCATAAAAAAATTTCTCTTCATAACTCAAACTTTCAAATATCTTTCTTGCATTTTCTAAATCACCTGAAAAAACAGCATATTCAAATTTTAAAAATGGATATTCTCTTTCAACTATTTGTATTATACTTTCCGCTAACTGGTATTTCCCCTCTTTCATAATTTTTCTAATAAATCTTACAAGATTGTCATTCACTTTATCACCTCCGTAATAGCTTTTGGTAAATAATCAAGAATTTCACTAACGAAATTACGCCCCTCGTATTTATACATCTCAGCAGCAAGTCCCATTGTATAAATTCCTGTAAGTACTCCATTTAATACCTCATGGTTCTGTGCAACAAATCCTGCTATAACTCCACTTAATATATCTCCACTTCCACCTTTTGACAAAGAGGAATTTCCCGTTAAATTGAAATAAATACTTTCTCCATCCGAAATTATAGTCGTAACATCTTTTAAAGCAATTACTAAATTATATCTTTCTGCAGCTTCTTTTACTAGTTTATAATTATATTTTACTTCAGATATTTTCATTTCCATAAATTTTGCAAATTCACCTGGATGAGGTGTTATTACAACTTTTTCTTTAAATAAAATTTCATCTTTAAATCTTGAAAGATAGTATATACCATCTGCATCAACTATTATCGGTACATTTACATTTTCAAAAACTTTCTTTACAAATTCACTTATTTCTTCTCTTCTTCCCAATCCAGGTCCAATTACAACAACTGTATTTGGATCAAGCACCTTTTCTATCTCATACAAACTATTTTCAGTAAAATCTATTGTAATAGGAATAATTCCAGGCTCATAATTTACCGCATTAACTACAACTTTATTATTACCTGCAATATACACCCTTCCAACACCAGCCCTTAAAGCCCCTAACACAGATAATAAAGGCGCACCTATATAATTTTCAGAACCACCAATAACAATAACTTTTCCATAAGTCGATTTATTACTTTCCTTTAATCTTTTTGGAACCTCAAAATAACTTTTCGTTAAAAGTAATTTATCACATGGGTAAATAGCCCCCAAAATCTTCGGTATACCAATTTTAACTACTTTTAACTTTCCAGTAAGTGCTCTTCCAGGAAATAAAAAATGGCCAACTTTTGGGTATTCAAAAGTAACTGTTAAATCTGCCTTAATTGCCGTTCCCAAAACTCTTGCAGTATCAGCCGAAACACCTGTTGGTATATCAACTGAAACCGTAAATTTTGAATATAAATTTATATAATCAATAATTTCTGCATAAATTCCTTCCACTATTTTTGATAATCCAGTACCAAAAATAGCATCTATTACCACATCACTGTTTCCCAATAATTTAGGCACTTCCAAAATATTCTCCTTTGAAATTTTTATTACCTCTCCGCCAAACGATTTATAAACTTCAAAATTCTTTTTTGCCTCTTCTGTAACAAAATCATCTATAAAAACTACTTTTACTGCTTCTGTATAATTTAACAGTTCTCTTGCAATTACAAGACCATCTCCTCCATTATTTCCAGGTCCACAAAACACTAAATAACTGTATTTTGATAATTTTTCCAATTCATTCCATAAAACTTCTACTGTTGACACTCCAGCTCTTTCCATTAAAATCAAACTATCTATTCCAAAATCGTTTATAGCCTTTTTTTCTAATTCCTTCATTTCTTTAGATGACACTATTCTCAAATCAATCACCTCGATATAAAAATTTATAAATATAATACGCAGTATAGACTTTCTTTAAGTATCTTTTACCAGCACTTTCTTTAACCTCTTTTGATGCATGTGGGCCTGTATTATAACCAATTAAAGCATCCGCTAAATTACCGTTAAGTTCATACAGATACTCAAGATATTTTATTCCCAATTGTATATTATCCTTTGGAACATAAAGATTGTAATTTTTATCAAACTTTTTATTAATCCACTCAGAAGTTTGTGGCATTACCTGCATTAAACCATAGGCACCAAGCGGAGAAACAGCATCTTTTATAAAACTACTCTCAACTTTTATAATGCTTAATATCAAGAGCTTATCAAAAATTGTTTCTGGAAAATATTCAGTATATTTATACGGAAAATTTTTAAATAACCAAAACAAAAAAAATAAACAAATTACTGAAACAAAAAACATAAATATTCTCAAATTAAACACCTCAAAAATATTTTAACATAAAAAAATACAATAAATATCCAGAAATTGAAATAAATGGTCCAAATGGTATTATTTTTTTCTTTCTAATCAATGAAAATAACAAACCCAAAACAGACGAAAGGAGTAAATGATAAATTGAAAATGGTAGGCTTAGCAAAAATGAAAAAGGGACAATTAAGTAGATATCGCCTTCTCCTAATTCATCTTTATAAAATTTCTTCAAGAGTAAAAATATACTCAACATTAAAGTTAGAGAAATTATTCTTAAATACCAAAAATACTGATTTCTAATTAAATCCAAAATTGCTGAAATCCATAACAAAACCCAAGTAAAATCTGGTATCATCAAAATTTTCATATCAACATAAACCACTACAACAACTGAAAAAATCATTATATCTAAAATTAAACTTTCAAATCTTGTGAAAAATACACTATGTACTAAAAACATAATACCTGTAAAAAGCTCAACAAAGAAGTACCTGAAAGGTATTTTAACTCCACAATTCCTACACCTTCCACCCAATAAAATATAACTTAAAAGTGGTATGTTATCATACCACTTAATTTCCACTTTGCAATAAGGGCAAAAAGAACGTGGAGGATCGTTAACCTTTAATCCCTCCACGCTTCTATATAATATTACATTTAAAAAACTCCCGAATATCACTCCCAAAACAAAATTTACGAAATACCACACAATTGTTTCTCCTTATTTGTTAAATATTTATCAAAAATTTCCTTTTTACCAAACAAGTACCAAAAATCATTTTGTTTTAGCTCCTCATAAAATTTTCTGGCTTTTTCAGTTTTACCTAATTTTATATATGGAACTATCAATAAAGCTTTGAGATGTAATGATTCAATAGATTCATCTATCATTGGTTCAATAGCTTTTACAATTTCTTCGTACTTTCCATATTTCATTTTTATTTTAGCCCAAATTTCCATTCCATTTGGATCGCTTGGCTTGGAATTTAAAATTTCCTGCTCTACAATCTCTGCTTCCTTTTCTTTTCCAATCTCTCTGTATATTTGTGAAAGTTCATACATTGCAATTACATTATCATTATCAATTTCAATTAATCTATTTAAAATTTCAATTGCCTTCTCATAATTTTTGGATCTAGTATATGCATCTGCAATCATAAAATAAGTAAAAATATCATTTGGTGAATATTCTATCTCTTTCAACCAATAACCAATCGCCTTATCATATTCTCCTTTATTGTAATACACTTCACCAAGAGTAGAATACGCCTGAACAAGCCAAGGATCAACTTCAATAGCTCTATTTAAAAATTTTATTCCCTCATCAAAATTCCCCTGTTCAATTAATATAGTTCCCAAAAATTCGTATGCAGGAGCAAAATTTTTATCAATCTTAAGTGCAAATTCTAAAATATTTTTCGCATCACCAAGTAAATCCTTATCAGCATACTCTATTGCAAGTTCATATAATCCATCAACCGTACCATGCTCAAACTTATCAGGATGTATATTTCTTTTATTTAAAAATGCAATAATCTCTGACCAAATAATTGGACCATAAAATGCTTCACCTAAAATAGTGATATTTTTTTCAATAAATTCCAAATCTTCAATTTCATTTACAAATTCGGTAAAATCCTTCTTCATGTTATACCAATCTCCACCATAAAACAAATCTCTCAACATTATAAAGAAAGGAGTCTCATCTGTTAAAATTAATGTTTTATCTTTTACCATCATTTCTACCTTCATAATTATCACCTCCAAAAATCTTGTTACTTTCTATTTACATTATAACACAACATGTAAAATTCGAAAACTATATTTTAGAACTAAAAAAGTTACAAATTAGTCAAATAAGATGGTAATTGAAGATAATTACTAATAATCTCAGGAGGTGAAAAACATGAAAAAAAGTTTAGTTGTAGTATTCTTTGTCACTTTGTCAATTTTAACATTGGGATTTGTAAACCAAAATTACGAAAGTCCTATTACAAATGTTGTAGAAGCGGCAGCTCCAGCCGTCGTTAAAATTGAAGCAACGGTTTACTCAACTTCGTATATTGATCCATTTATAGAAGATTTCTTTAAAAGATGGTTTGGAGATATACCAAAACAATATCAACAAAAAGGTACAAGTTTAGGTTCAGGATTTATTTTTGATAAAGAAGGATACATTTTAACAAACTTTCATGTTGTAGACGGTGCTGAAGATATAAAGGTAACTCTATTGGATGGTACAGAATTTAAAGCAAAATATATTGGTGGAGATAGAGAATTAGATATTGCCATACTTAAAATAACTCCAAAAAACAAAGAAATTCCAACTTTGGAATTTGGTAATTCCGATAAATTAAAAATTGGTGAATGGGCAATAGCAATTGGTAATCCTCTTGGATTCCAACACACTGTAACAGTAGGTGTTATTTCAGCAACAGGTAGGAAAATCCCCAAACCAGATAATAGCGGATACTACACAAATCTTATCCAAACTGATGCTGCGATTAACCCTGGAAATAGTGGAGGTCCATTATTAAATATTCACGGTCAAGTTATAGGAATTAATACCGCTATAATAGCCCCTTCTGAAGCAATGAATATTGGATTTGCAATACCGATTAATACTGCAAAAAGATTCATTGAAAGTATAATAAAAACTGGAAAGGCAGAAAAAGCATATTTAGGTGTATACATGCAAACTGTTACAAATGAACTTGCAAAGGCTCTTGGACTTAAAGTAAATAAAGGGGTATATATTTCACAAGTTATCGAAAATTCTCCAGCAGAAAAAGCAGGATTAAAAGAAGGAGATGTTATCACTGAAGTTGAAAATCTGTCTGTAACTACCGCTAGTGAACTTGCTTCAATTATCCATAATTATACACCAGGTTCAAAAATAAAGATAAAAATAAATAGAAAAGGAAAAGAAATTGAACTTGAAGTAGTCCTTGGAAAATCTGAAAATAAAAAAGAGACCATTGAAACGAAAGAATTCATAGGAATAACAGTTAAAGAAATTACAAATTCTGATAGAGAAGAATACCAAATACCAGAAAAAATTAAAGGAGTATTGGTTATAAACAGCAAAAACAATTTTATAAAAGAAGGAACAATAATATACAAAATTGCAATAAACGGAAAAGTTTATAATATTAAAAATTTAAACGATTGGAATGAAACAATTTCAAAGGTTAAAAAAGGTGACTATGTGGCTTTATTCTACTTTTATAAAGGTGCTACTGGTGTCTTTTCATTTGGTTACTGAAATCCTGGCTAAAAAGCCAGGATTTTTTTTTATCATCAAAAATCTTCGTAATTCTTTTTATTCCTTGACATTTCATAACAAAAAATGATAGAATTTAAATGTCAAATCTACTGGAAACGATTCCGAATGGAGGTTTTCAAAATGGGAGTTACTAAAAAGATAAAAGAAGATAAAAGGTTTAGAACTTCTAAAGGACTCATCAAAGAAAACTATTTAGATCACATCAATCTAACCCTTGGAAAAACACTTGAAAATGCAACATCATGGGACAAGTATAATGCACTTGCACTCTTGGTTAAAGACCAAGTAGTAGAAAAATGGTTGCAAACTCAAAAAAAATACTTTGAAAATCCTGATACCAAAAGAGTTTATTATTTCTCAATTGAATTCTTAATTGGTAGACTACTTTACAATAACCTATTAAACTTACAAATCTACGATGACGTAAAAAAAGCGATGCAAGATTTAAATCTAAAATTAGAAGAAATAGCCGAAATTGAGCCCGATGCAGGATTGGGAAATGGCGGACTTGGAAGACTTGCAGCGTGTTTTCTAGATTCTATTGCCACGCTTGGTATACCTGGATATGGTTACGGTATAAGGTACGAATATGGTATATTTAAACAAATAATCAAAGATGGTTTTCAAGTTGAACTACCAGATGATTGGCTCAAAAATGGGAATCCATGGGAAATCGAAAGAAAAGATAGAAGCGTAAAAATTAAATTCTTTGGAAAAACAGAGAGTTACAAAGACAAAGATGGAAATTTAAGATTTAGATGGGTAGATACATACGATATTTTAGCGGTTCCCTATGACACACCGATAATTGGATATGGAAATGAAGTTGCAAATACATTAAGACTTTGGTCTGCAAGGCCAATCAATGAATTTGATTTTGACAATTTTCAAAAAGGAAATTATATAAAATCCGTTGAATCTCAAGCAATTGCAAGTGCAATCTCCAAAGTGTTATATCCAAACGATGCTTTTTACGCAGGGAGAGAGCTAAGACTAAAACAAGAGTACTTCTTTGTTTCAGCCTCCATACAAGATATTATAAGAAGATTTAAAAAACAATTTGGAAACAATTTTGATATATTCCCAGATAAAAACGTAATCCAGCTAAATGATACACATCCAGCACTTGCTATTCCAGAATTAATGAGAATTTTAGTTGATGAAGAAAAATTATCTTGGGAAAAAGCATGGAAAATTACCACTAAAACTTTTGCATATACAAATCATACAGTTATGCCAGAAGCTTTGGAAAAATGGGAAGTACATCTTTTGGAAAGGCTGCTTCCAAGACATCTTGAGATTTTATACGAAATAAATGCAAGGTTTTTAGATAACGCAAATAAAATATTTAGTGGAAACATTGATAAAATAAGGAATGTTTCTATTTTTGAAGAAGGACATGTAAAGCAAGTCAGAATGGCTAATTTATCAATAGTTGGCTCTTTTTCAATTAATGGTGTATCTAAATTACACACAGAAATACTTAAAAACAGTGTTTTTAAAGATTTTTACGAAATATGGCCAAAAAAATTCAATAATAAAACCAATGGAATTACTCAAAGAAGATGGTTATTGCAATGCAATCCAAATCTTTCAAATCTAATTAATGAAACACTTGGAGATAATTGGATTATAAACCTAGACTATCTAAAAAATCTTGAAGCCTATGCAAATGACAAAAACTTTTTAGATAAGTTCTTTGAAGTAAAACAACATAACAAAAAACAACTTTCAAACTATATAAAAAAGGAATTAGGTATAAATGTAGATCCTGAATCTATCTTTGATGTACAAGTAAAAAGGCTCCACGAATATAAAAGACAGCTTCTCAATGTGATGCATATTATATATCTTTACCAGACTTTAAAAGAAAATCCAAATATTGATATCTATCCTAGAACATTTATCTTTGGCGCAAAAGCTGCACCAGGATATAGAATGGCAAAGTTGATAATAAAACTGATAAACAGTGTAGCAGACATAGTAAATAATGACAAAGAAATAAACGATAAAATAAAAGTTGTATTTATACCAAATTATAACGTATCCCTTGCAGAAATAATAATACCAGCCGCAAATGTAAGTGAACAAATATCAACTGCTGGAAAAGAAGCATCAGGTACTGGGAATATGAAATTTGCATTAAACGGGGCATTGACCATTGGAACACTTGATGGTGCAAATATCGAGATAAAAGAATGCGTTGGTGATGAAAATATCTTTATATTCGGATTAACTGCAGAACAAGTCCAAAAACTAAAAGAAAGTAGGCTTTACAATCCATATGACATATACTTGAGAAATGAAAATATTAGAAAAATACTAGATGCTATAAACAATGGATTCTTCAACAAAGAGAATCCTGACTTGTTTAAAGATATATTTCAAGCGTTATTATTTGGTTTAAATGGCTCACAAGCAGATGAATATATGCTACTTGCAGATTTTGACAGTTATAAAACTAGACATAAAGAAATAGACATAACATATAGAGATAAATATCTTTGGAATAAAAAAGCATTACTAAACGTTGCAAGAGTCGGCATTTTCTCAAGTGATAGAACGATAATGGAATACGCAAAGGATATTTGGAATGTGAAATAATAAAAATAAAGGCTCCTTAAAAGGAGCCTTTATTTTATCCCAATTGGTTGAACTGGTCCAAAATTTTTCAATGGCCAAATTCTCAATATAGGTCTTCCAATAACAGCTTCTTTGGGAACGAATCCAAAATATCTACTATCTAAGCTTTCCCTAGAATTATCTCCCATAAAAAAGTAGAAACCGTTTGGTATTTTTACAAAGACTTGCCCATTTTTTTTCCATATATAATCTTCAAAATTTATATTCTTTGGTTTTAAATATTTATCCACATATTCATAATACGGGATACCGTATTTCACTGGTTCCATTCCGCCAACTATACTAAAAACTATATTGGCAAATTTTGAACCTTTTTTCAAAGCAAGTTCATAGAGAAATTTCCTATATTCTGTTTGATTATTTCTCAATCTACTAGCCTTATCTAAATAATTCCAAAGTTCCGGATATTCAAAAACACCTTCAGGTAAGTAATTAACATCCCTTAAATTTTCTGGAATCTCTCCATTAACAAATAGTTTCCATTTACCATCAACTAACTTTAACGTAATAACATCGCCTTCTTTTGCCACAAGCCTTTTTACATATTTTACATGTCCTTTAAATTCCTTGGGGGAAAACAAATCCATAAATTTATCAAACGCTCTAAGCATCTGTTGAGCTCTCTCATCGCGGAAAGGCGTCCAAAATACTGTTATTTCACCTATTTCAGGTTCTCTCGCTTGAAAAGTTATTTTTTCAATAAAAAGGCGGTCCCCAATGTTAATAGTTGGTATCATAGAACCTGTGGGGACCATCATAGTTTCAAAAACAAACAGCCTAATAATTGTAGCTGCAACTATAGCATAAACAAGCGTAATAACTGTATCCTTAAAGATTTTTGAAGGTCTTTTTTTCATTTAAATTACCTTCTCTCCTTAATTTTCACCTTTCCGCGGATGTTTCTCAAGTAATATAGTTTTGCCCTTCTAACTTTACCACGCCTGACAACCTCAATTTTTTGAATTATTGGTGCATACAGTGGAAAGATTCTTTCAACACCTACACCATTAGCACCAATTCTCCTAACTGTAAATGTTTTTCCAATACCAGAACCTCTTAAAGAAATTACAATTCCCTCAAAAGCTTGTGTTCTTTCTTTGTTGCCTTCTTTAAATTTAACATATACTTTTACAGTATCTCCAGGTCTAAATTCTGGCACCTCTTTAATTTGATTCTTTTCAATAATTCTAATAAGGTTATCCATACTCATATAAATCCCTCCTTTATACATTCTCTCCTATTAACCTATCAAGTATTATTGCAACAGCAGCCCGCACAGAAAGATGATTAAAATCGGATTTTCCTCTTACAGGCTCTAATGCATAATCACATTGCTCTAAAATCTCATCTGGCATACCCCAACCAGTACCAAATAAAATTAAAATAGGTTTATCACTTCTCAAAATCATTTCTTTTCCTTCATCAAATGTTATAGTATTTTCGCGCCATTTGGCAGATGTAAACATGATGATAGGTTTCTCTTTTTCAATATTTTCTATATCTTCAATAACATCCTCATAATAACTCATTAACTTAACTAATGATAAGGCCTCTGAACGATTGGGATTGTACTCTTTTCCAAATCCCTCTCGCCAATATGCCAAAACTTTCTTTACTATATCTTGCTGGGCAGGTAAGTTATTCACAAGATAGTACTTTTTAATATTGTAAGTCCTACAAGTCCTTGCAATGTCATGTATATCTAAATTTGTAACAGCTGTAGATATAATCTTACCATCTCTTCCTAAAATTGGATAATGAATTAAAGCGAGATAAATTTTATCTAACACCATCAATCAACTCCCTAAACAACTCCAGCAACGCAACTTTATCAAGCTTATCAAATTCTTTATTAAAGAACAAATCCGGCCTTTTCTCCATAGTCTTTTTTAACGCCATTTTACGTCTCCAAATTTCTATTTTATTGTGGTCTCCACTTAGTAGAACTTCTGGAACCTTTAAACCATTTATTTCTCTCGGTCTTGTGTAATGTGGATGATCAAGTATTCCCGTATTAAAAGATTCTTGCTCAACCGAATCTTTATCTATGACTTCTGGAACAAATCTTGAAATTGCATCTGCAATGATCATAGCTGGTAGTTCCCCGCCAGTTAAAACATAATCACCTATTGAAATTTCTCTATCAACAAAACTCATTACTCTTTCGTCAATTCCCTCATACCTTCCACAAATTATAAGAACATTTTTTTCACAACTCAATTCTTTTACAATTTCGTTATTTAACGTTTCTCCCTGTGGCGAGGTTAAAATTGTATAAGGCTTTCCAAATTCTTTATTAAAATACTCAAAAAACCTAAAAAAAGGCTCGGGCTTCATAACCATTCCTGGCCCCCCACCAAAAGGGTAATCATCAACAACCTTATGTTTATCATTTGTAAAATCTCTAAGATTAAATATTTGGATATCTAAAATCTTATTCTCCACCGCTTTGGAGATTACTCCATATTTTTTTATTACACTTACCATCTCAGGAAAGATGGTTAAAATACTTATTTTCACCCTAACCACTCCGGAAGCCTGACAACTATCTTTCTATCTTTCTTGTCAATTAAAACAACATAGTCCTTAATAACAGGTATCATAAGTTCATTTTCGGTATCCTTATTTATTACAAGAACATCGTTACTACCCGTTTGTATAATCTCATCAACTTTTCCTATGTTCTTACCATTCTCATCAAAGACATTTAAACCTAAAATTTCGTAAAAATAATACTCATCATCTTTTAAAGATGGCAACATACTTTTTTCAATATAAAGTTTAGACCCCACAAATTTTTTAGCGTCATTCACAGAATCAATTCCCTTAATTTTCACAATGTAATAACCATTTGACAATACCATGTATGAGATTCTACCAAATAGAAACTTTTTTACCTTTTCGTTATATATAAAAACTTCATCTAAAGATTCAATAACTTCAGGTATATTAGTTAATGGTAACAACCTTAACTCTCCACCAAGCCCGTGCGTTTTCCCAAGTATTGCAACTGGGACTTTGTCTTTTAAAAGCTCATGGAGAGTCTTAATCATCTTACCACCTTCAAAATAAAATCATTTTCATCGGTTATTGAAGATAAAAGTATCTTAATTGACTTTATTGTTCTTCCATCCTTTCCAATAACCTGCCCAACATCTTCAGAATTTACCGATATTTCAAATATTCTTTTTCCATCCTCATTAAATTCCAAAACAACTACCTCTTCGGGATTTTTTACAATCCCCTTGAGTATGTACTCAAGGAGCTCTTTCATTGATTAGCCTCCTTCTTTTTTGCATTTTTTATTTCATCAACTTTTTTAAAGACCCCTGCCTTTCTCAAAAGGTTTCTTGCCGTTTGGCTTGGTTGTGCACCTTTTAAAATCCAATCAACTGCCTTATCTACATCAACATTTAAAACATAAGGGTCCTTAATAGGATCATAATATCCCAAACTTTCAATGTATGCACCATCTCTTCTTTTTCTTTGATCAACTACCACAATTCTGTAAAATGGTTGTTTCTTTTTACCCATACGTGTTAACCTAATCCTTACCACACTAAACACCTCCATACAAATTTTTATAATTTAAAACCTCTTAAATTAAATGGTAACTTTCCTTTTTTAAACATTTTCATCATTTTTTTCATTTCCTCATAGTTTTTTATTAATTTATTAACTTCTTGTACACTAGTTCCACTACCTTTTGCAATCCTTTTCTTTCTGCTTGCATTAAGTATCTTGGGATTTCTTCTTTCCTCAGGAGTCATTGAATTTATTATCGCCTCTGTTATTTTTAATTCTTTTTCACCTTGATCTAAATCAACCTTCGGGGCACCTGGTAAAAGATCAATAATTTTTGAAAGAGAACCAAGTTTTTTTATTTCCTTCAACTGTTCTTGAAAATCTTCCAAGGTAAACTCCGCATTTATCATTTTCTTTCCTAAATTTTTCATTTTTTCTTTATCAAGTTCCTGCTCTGCCTTTTCAATTAACGTCAAAACATCCCCAAGCCCCAATATCCTACTTGCAATTCTTTCTGGATAAAACTCCTCAAGGTCCTCTATTTTTTCACCGGTTCCAATAAATTTCACAGGTTTTTGTGTAACATATCTAATTGATAAAATCACTCCGCCCCTTGCATCACCATCCATCTTTGTTACCACAAATCCCGTGACATCTAGCCTTTCATCAAAAGTTTTAGCAGAGTTTACCGCATCTTGCCCAGTCATTGCATCAACTACCATCAAAATTTCATCCGGGTTTAAAATATCTTTAATTTCCACCAATTCGGACATCATTTCTTCATCTATGTGCAATCTCCCAGCAGTATCAAATATTACTACATCATATCCACTATCTTTTACTTCTTTTAAAGCCCCTTTTACTATTTTAATTGGATTTTTTTTATCACCATAGTAGACAGGTACGTCTATCCTTTTACCCAAAGTTATCAATTGATCAATAGCCGCAGGTCTATAGGTATCTGCTGCGACTAAATATGGTTTTCTACCTCTTTTTTTAAGTAAATTTGCAATTTTAGCCGCACTCGTTGTCTTACCACTTCCTTGCAATCCAACCATCATAATATATGAAGGAGAATGAATCATTTGCAATTGCGATTTTTCCCCCATTAATCTAATTAATTCATCTTTCAAAATCTTAATAAACATTTGATCAGGAGTCAAAGATCTCAAGACTTCTTCTCCTAACGCTTTCTTCTTTACTTCATCTATAAATTCTTTTACCACTTTATAATTAACATCAGCTTCCAGCAAAGAAAGCTTTACTATTCTAATAGCTTCTTTAATATTTTTTTCCGTAATTTTTCCTTTTCCAGATAAACTTTTAAACGCCTTTGAAAGTTTTTCTTGTAGTCCCTCGAACAAATAAATCACCTTCCTTTTTCTTCCTAATTTAGTATATTATACTTTTTCCTTTTTTCAATTAAATTTTTGTACAACTTTGAAAACAAACACAAAATTATATGTAACAAATAAATTACACCAGTTCGATTGCTTAACTTAACACATCGAATAGTTTTAACATTTACGTAAAAATTTATGTTTTTGAATTAATCAACCTGATGTATAATAGAATTAACCCAAGGGGAGCTCCATATTCCGGGGCTGAGAGGAAGGTGGAAACCTTCGACCCTTTGAACCTGACCCAGATAATACTGGCGGAGGGATGGGAAATACCCTCCAAAAGGAGGGATTTTTTTTAGGAGGTGAAAAAATGAAAAAATATATTGTAAGCTTGTTTGTTCTAATTGGAGTACTTTATTTTTCTACCCAAACATTGGTAATTTACACATACGATAGTTTCGTCTCAGGGATTGGTTATGAGGTAATTCCAATTTTTGAAAAAATGTATGATTGCAAAGTCGATCTTAGATCTTTCGGAGATGCCGGAGCCGTATTAGCAAGGTTAATATTAGAAAAAGATAAGCAAAAAGCAGACGTAATAATAGGACTTGATCAGGCTTTACTACATAGGGCAAAAAAAGAAGGGTTACTTGAAAAATATTCACCGATAAATTATTCTTTATTAAAATATCCAGAATTAAAAGATGAATACGGTGTACCGTTTGATTTTGGTGCCATTGCAATAGTTTACAACAAAAACACTGTAAAAAATCCACCGAAAAGTTTTTCGGATTTATTAAAAAAAGAGTTCAAAAACAGAATAGTTGTGGAAGATCCACGCACTTCAAGCACAGGAATTAGTTTTTTGTTGTGGACAATCGCTGTCTATGGAGATAACTATTTAGATTTTTGGAAAAAATTTAAAGAAAACATACTAACAATAACACCTGGCTGGGATGAAGCGTTTGAGATGCTCGAAACTGGTGAAGCAGATATCATGGTAAGTTACGCCACAGATGGTGCATATAGTTATTACAACTATGGTAAAATTACATATGTACCAGTAATTATGAAAGAAGGAGCATTTGTACAAGTTGAATATGCTGCAATAGTAAAAGGTGCAAAAAACATGGAACTTGCAAAAAGATTTTTAGAGTTTGTATTAATGGACAATTTTCAAGAAAAAATTCCATTAAATCAATGGATGCTTCCTGTAACTAATGTCAGTATTCCAGACGCATTTAAATATGTGCCAAGAATGGAAAAAATTTTGAAAATAAATCCCAATTTATAT
The DNA here is from genome assembly GCF_001990485.1 of Thermosipho affectus. Lineage (NCBI taxonomy): Bacteria > Thermotogati > Thermotogota > Thermotogae > Thermotogales > Fervidobacteriaceae > Thermosipho > Thermosipho affectus. The sequence continues at coordinate 25,560 of NZ_LBFC01000002.1, forward strand.
GAAAAACAAGAGGAGATATTAAAAGAATGGTCAAAAGAAATTATTGGTGGGTAATTCCTTTGTTATATGTTATTGGGGGACTTTTTGTCCCCCTATTTTTTCTATTTTATAAATTTGGTGGAATAAACTTTTCCGCTATAAAAGATCACTCAAATGTTATCAAATTTACTATAACCCAAGCAATTGTTTCATCGATTTTTACATTGCTTCTTGGACTACCCGGTGCATACATTGTTGCCAGAACAAAAACACATCCATTTTTAAAATCTATTTTTAGAATATTGTCATCAATTCCTTTTATTTTACCTGGTGTTACCATGAGCATTGGATTTTTAATGGCTTTTGGAAGAAATGGACTCTTAACTAAGTTATTGGGAATACTAGGATTTGATGGGAAAATTTTGTATACATTCACCGCTGTAATTCTAGGACATGTCTTCTATAACTTTCCACTTTTCATAAGGATAGTTGGAGAAACATGGGAAAAAATAGATGCAAGTTTAATCGAAGCAGCAAAAATAGATGGTGCAAAACAATACAGAATTTTTTGGAAAGTGGAACTTCCAATTTTAACTCCATCAATTTTAAAAGCATTTCTTTTAACTTATGTCTATACTTTTACAAGTTTTTCAGTTGTTTTAATACTTGGTGGAATAAAATATTCAACTATTGAAGTTTCCATATATATGTATACAAAAATACTCTTTGATTTTAAAAGTGCTCTTTCACTTTCATTTTTTCAAATCTTATTCATCTCTGTAGTTTCATATATGCTTTCATTTGAAAAGTTTGAATTTCTCAATGGAACTTCTTTAAAAGAAAAATTCCCCATTTGGGGATATTTCTATATAATTCTAACCATTGCAATCATATTCATTCCACTAACATATTCTGTCCTTTCAGGATTTATAAACTACGGTGGAGGATTTGGAATAGAAAACTTCAAAAGACTTTTATCATTAAATTTAAAAAGATACATTGGTACCACTTTTTCATCTATGTTTGTATATACAATCTCTTTTAGTATAATCTCTTCAATTATTTCAATAATTATCTCAATAATAAGCTCTTTTTATAAAATCCAAAAGCTTCAATATCTAATGTTTTTACCCGCATCAATTTCTCCAGTTACTCTTGCTTTCTCATATGTATCTCTAAATATTAGTCAATACATTTCAATTCTTGTAATATATTCGTTAATTTCGCTTCCAATAGTATATGGAATAATCTCAAGTGGTTGGAAAACAATTGATCCATACTCTATCGAAGCAGCTAAAATAGACGGTGCAAATACATTTAATTTAAACTTAAAAATAAGGTTTCCACAAATTAAATACCATCTACTAACAGCTTTTGTATACGCTTTCACCTTATCAATAGGTGAAATGTCTGCAACTATAACATTAAGTAACCCACCAGTTTCAACACTATCTATATCCATATACAGACTCTTAAGTTCCAGAAAAATTCCAGAAGCAAGAGCCTTAAACACAATTTATTCATTTATAGTTATTCTTTTATTCTCAACAATTGAATATTTAAGAAATAAAAAACTAAAGAATGTCTATATTAAATAACATCTTAGCAATAATTCCTATTATAAAAGACAAACCCATAACTCCAAAACTAATTAAAAACATTTCAGAAAAATAACCTTTAAAACTCTTATTTTGAACTATTGAAACAAAATATGAAAAGAACAAAATAATTACTAATGCAATAACCAGCAAGAAAATTAAAGCAAAAAATGGATTAGGTACCAATATATATGGCATAACCAATAAAAATACTGTAAAAATGTAAGCAATACCTGTATAAATAGCAGATTTTAATGGATTTTGTGAATTTGGATCAGACCTTTGTGATAAATATTCGGAAGCAGACATTGAAAATGATGCTGCAATACCAGTTATCACACCTGAAAGGGCAACCAATTTTGAATTTTGAAATGCAAAAGTTAATCCTGCGAGCGTTCCTGTTAATTCAACAAGAGCATCATTTAATCCCAAAACCATTGAACTAATATATTTTATCCTTTCTTCGTCGATAAGCTTTAGTAACTCTTTTTCATGTAAATCTTCATCTAATATTATTTTTTCAATTTCCGGTATTTCATCTTTTAACATCAAATAATTTTTTTGGGCTTTTTCTTCCGCCTTTTCCATAGCATTCAAAGAGAAAGTTAATCCCAAAATAAAGTAAACAAAGATATGCCAAATTATTTTCAAATAATTCGGATGAAGATCTTTTTTCGAATATTTTTTTAAAATGTTATAGTGTCTAAATTCATCTTCTGCAATTTTTCTAAGAACTTTACTATTTTTATTTTTAGAAATCTTTGACAAAAATTTATAGACATAAAATTCTGTAATTTCATTTCTTTGAAAACCATATAAAATTTTTCTCAACTTTTTTGTCAAAATATCCCTCCTTTTATTACAACTTTTTCAACTAATTTTTCGGCAATTATTTTCCTTGTTCCAGCACCATGTGCAATTAATTTAAATAATTTTTTTGAATCTAAAACTCTTACTCCAGCAAGGAATTTCACCGGTATTTTTTCCACAAGTGGTGTAGATGGTCCTACAATAATAACCCTTTTTGTATTTACATATTTTAAAATCCAATCTATTGTTCCATTAACAACTGTTGCACCAGTTATGATTACTACTGTACACTTAGGCAAAAGATCAACTATAGCCCAATCTGGAAGCACATCATCACTATTCCTATTCCTATCAAAAACTAAAACATCCCAAGCAACAGGTTTAAGATATTCAATTAATGGTTCTATTTTTCCAACAACTCCTACCGTGTCATCAAAAGATACATCTAAAAACTTAGTTATGTCTCCTTTCAGATATTTACTTTCATCATAATAAAAAACGGAATTTAATACCGCATATGCCACTGATCTTGTCAAAGGATCAGGGGAAAATGCCCCTATTTTCAAAATTTCTCTTACACCCATTCCAACATCTATCTTACTTACTGGATTACCCGTACTTGAAGTACATTTAAAAAACTCTTCACATTTTCCAAGTGTATCTTCTCTTAATGTGTAACTAACACCACATCTACCATCACTTAACAACGCAGCAGTTAAACCATATCCAATTATATAATCTTCCAAAAAAACAGAATTATCTACAAACTCAAATGCCTCATTAAACAACACTTCCGAAATTTTCATAAAATCCCTCCTATTTTTCGACTTTTCCCTTTAAATAATACCATAAATACATATCAAATTTCCCTGGACATTCTCCAAATTCATCTGCAAGAGCTTTAAAAACTTTTTCAATTTCAAGATATCTTCTTTTACTCCAATTTTTGGGTATAATATCAATATAACCATACTTATTTAACAACCTCAAAACATGTTTATCTAAAATTGCAACTTCACAAAAAGCTACATTTCTCAAAAAATGCGAAGATTCTTTCCATGAAATTCCTTTAACATTTTTTACCAAAAACTCCCTTGCTTCTTCAACGGGTAAACTCAACAAGTTTCTTAAATTTCCAACAATCCATCTATTTTCATATATATACCTTGCCCTTGCCCTTGGAAACCTATGCCCGACCTTCATTAAAGATATCTCTAATTCTTCTAGAGAAAATGTATAAAATCCCTCACCAATTTTCTCTTGCGCAATCATTCCACCTTTTGCAGACCAATTTGCAGTTAAAACACAAAAAGATAATTCAGAAAAAAGATCTATTTCACTACCATTTTTCCTAAGTTCTAAAAATTCATTCCATCTTTCATTTACCATTTCTTCGGCTTCACTTTTTATTTGTTTTATCTCTAAAATCACTATTTCACCTCTTTTTTCAATTAAAAACTTTTAAAAATTTAAAAAAATCATAATAAAATTATCTCCACAATATGATAAAATATAATCAAAAGGAATATAGGGGGGATTAAATGTACATTAAAATGTTCGGAAAATATGGTATTTATCTAAAAGATGAAAAAATACTTTTAAACAGCAAAAAAGCCGAATACATACTATACTATTTAATTTTAAACGTCAAAAGGAAAATATTTGTAAATGAAATCCTAGACTTATTTTTTGAAGGTTATGACAAAATATACTCGAGAAAAAACCTAAATACACTTTTATATATGATTAGAAAAGGATTAAACATAACCAAAGACGATCTCAAGATAGAAAAAAATATGATATTCCTTAATCCTAGAAAACTCAAATGTGATTATCTTGAATTCCAAAAACTTATGGAAAAAAAACCTTCTAATGATGTCTTACAAAAAATCACCCAGCTTTACTCCGGTGAACTTCTAAGTGGATTAGATTTTGATTGGATAATGCCTTTTAGAAAACTATGTGAAATGCAAATTTTATTAATGACTCAACAACTAAAATTACCTAATAATTTTGAAATAACAAATTTACCAACAAGAAATGAAATATCTATGGAACTTGCAATAAAACTAATTGCTCTAGATAAAAAAAGGCGAAATCCAATGTTTTATCCTATTTTGCTAAAAACAAAAGAAGATATAAATGAAAAAATAAGAAAAAGTGATTTTTATGTTAGATTATCTCAAAACAGCTACCTTGTATTATTTGAAACAGGAGATTCGAATATTGAAGCACTTAAAAACATATTAAAATTTAGATTCAATAACATAGAAATTGTAAAAGAAATTTAACCCCTCTAGATGGGGTTAAATTTTGTTAAATACACCTGTAAATAATTTTGAAAGTACATTTGCAAGGTACATATAGTTTTCATTTTCAAATGCAAATTCATTTTCAAAGTTGTATAAAGATATAAACCCGAATAATTCATTATTTTTATAAAAAGGAATGGACAACATCGATAATATTCTAGTTAAATGTGCGTACTTCATTAAAAATTCTACTTTTTTCATCCTTTCATTATCTACATTCAGATAATATTCCTCAGCAACATCATCTAATTTAACGATCATTGGTCTTTTTAATCTTTCAGAGTATACTTCATCTAAAGTAAAAAAAACATCTTTCATTATCTCATAATCAAAACCTGATGCACCTCTTATGCGTAAAATATCACCATCTCTCGTGGAGAATAAAGCACCATCTATCTCTGGAAAATTTTCAACAAAAAGTTCAGTTAAATTACTATAGTTTTCTTTTCTATTAAATCCTTTTTCCAACCATTCACAAATAAATTTATCAAGTATCTTTCCTAAAATATTAAACATCTTTGCTTTTAAATCCTTACTAACTAAATCATTAATCTTTTTAAAACTAATTATATATTTATAGCCATCTTTTTCCACATCTACTTCAAAAATTTCATCTTCAAATTCAAAAAAGAATTTATCCATTCCATCCAACAAATTAAATCTATTTTGTTTAAGAAACAAACTAAATATTTTCTTCACTCTTTCCTCAGAAAAAATAGTTGAAACTATTTCAAAATCATCTGATTCATAGACTAATAAAATATCCGTTAGCTTTTTCAAAATTCCTTTAAAGATAATCCACACCTCCTTATTTCAAAAATATTATAGCATAATTATCCAAATTAAAAACTCCTCAAGCTCATACGCTTGAGGAGAAAAATACGCTTTATTTAACTGTTTGTTTTTTAAAAGTTTCACCACTAAATTCTAAAAACAACAAGAGGACTTTTTATTCATATTGTAGCAAGCATAACAGCCTTTATCGTATGTTTTCTATTTTCAGCTTCATCCCAAACTTTACTTTGAAGTCCTTCAATAACCTCAAAAGTTACTTCTTCTCCTTTTACAGCTGGCAAACAATGCATAAATATTGTTTCAGGTTTTCCAGTTTTTTTCATAATTTCTTTATTAACCTGATATGGCATAAGTAACTTTCTTCTTTCTTCTGCTTTTGACTCTTCACCCATTGATGCCCAAACGTCTGTGTATATTACATCAGCACCTATCACTGCTTCATCTACATTATCTGTAAATTCTATTTTTGCACCTGTTTCCTTTGCAATTTCCAAACATCTTTTAGTTAATTCTTCATTTGGTCTTAATTCTTTTGGAGAACAAATCACATAATGTAAACCCATTTTTGCAGAACCTATCATCAAAGAATTAGCCATATTATTTCTTCCATCACCCATAAATACCAACTTTACGCCTCTCAACTTTCCAAAATTCTCCTCTATTGTCATCAAATCGGCAAGAACTTGAGTTGGATGATACAAATCAGTTAATGCATTATATACAGGGACACCAGAATACTTTGCCAATATTTCAACTGTTTCTTGTTTAAATCCTCTAAACATTATTGCATCAACCATTCTCCCAAGAACTCTTGCAGTATCTTCAATAGATTCTTTAGCACCTAATTGAATATCCTGAGTAGATAAAAATAATGGATGTCCTCCTTCCTCACCAAAAGCAGTTTCAAAAGCAACTCTTGTTCTTGTAGATCTTTTTTCAAAAATCATTGCAAGTGTTTTTCCTCGAAACCTTTGATGGATAATTTGCGATCTACTATCCGCTTTACATGTTTTTGCTATTTCAATCAAATATTTGATTTCATCTGTAGAAAAATCAAGCAACGTTAACAGGGATTTACCTTTTAAATTAACTCCCATTTGTACATCCCTCCCACTAAAAGATAGCGGGGGAATCTCCCCGCTTTTTATTATAACAAACCTTTTTTCTCGAGAAATTCTTTCAAAATATCTTCAAGTGTTGGTTTTCCAATTTCTTGTAATTCATAAGTAACTCTTACAGCAGGTTTATTTAATTTCGTTACTCTTCTAAGATCAATAGGTGTACCTATAATTACGAGATCAGCATCTGCTCTATTTATTGTTTCTTCTAATTCCTTCATCTGTTTTTCACCATATCCCATTGCGGGAAGAATCATATCAAGGTGAGAATATTTCTTGTATGTATCAACTATAGAACCAACTGCATATGGTCTTGGATCAATTATTTCTGCTGCTCCAAATTTTTTCGCTGCTACGTATCCCGCACCATACCTCATTTCACCGTGTGTTAGGGTTGGTCCATCTTCTACTACAAGCACCCTTTTACCTTTAATTGCTTCTGGATTCTCAACAAAGATTGGAGATGCTGCATCAACAACAGTCGCATTTGGATTCCACTTTTCAATATTTTCTCTTACTTTTTGAATACCTTCAATATCTGCTGTTTCTTCTTTATTAATCACTACAACATCCGCCATCAACAAATTAGACATACCTGGGTAGTATAAAACCTCGTGACCTGGTCTGTGAGGATCAACAACCGTAATCAACAAATCCGTTTTGTAGAATGAAAAGTCATTATTTCCTCCATCCCAAAGTATAATATCTGGATCTTCTGCTTCAGCTGCTTTTAAAATAGCTTCATAATCCACCCCTGCGTAAATTACACTCTTTCTATCAATATGTGGTTCGTATTCTTCTCTTTCTTCAATTGTACATTTGTGCTTGTCCAAGTCAGAGTAATCAGCAAATCTTTGCACCTTTTGAGCAACAAGGTCACCATATGGCATTGGATGCCTAATAGAAATAACTTTTTTACCAAATCCTCTTAAAATATCAAGAACACGCCTTGTTGTTTGACTCTTTCCACATCCTGTTCTAATTGCGCAAACTGAAATAACAGGCTTTGTTGACTCAACCATTGTATTTCTTGGCCCCATTAATTTAAAATCAGCTCCTGCCGAAAGAACGGTTTCTGCTTTTTCCATAACGTATTGATGTGGAAGGTCACTGTAAGCCAAGATCACCTCATCCACGTCATATTTCTTAATTAATTCTACCAACTTTTCTTCCGGCTCAATTGGAATACCATTCGGATAAAGTTCACCGGCAAGTTCTGCAGGATATACCCTTCCTTCGATATCTGGAATTTGCGTAGCAGTAAATGCCACTACCTCATAGTCTGGGTTATTTCTAAAATAAGTGTTAAAATTATGAAAATCACGACCCGCTGCTCCCATTATTATAACTTTTTTCTTTCCCATGAAAACACCTCCTTAAATTACGTTCTACCACTTAAAAGTATATCTAAAAACTTCTTATTTATCAACTAAATTCTTGTATAATTATAAAAACTTATCACATTAAATCTTTTTTTTGCTTTAGTATGCGTAAATATGCATAAAAATGAGGGGATATATCCCCTCATTTTATATTTTATACTTTAAAACTATATTCTTCAGTGTGTTAGTACCATCTCTAATATCCTCTACCTCATCTACTATTTCCTGAACATTAGCATTCACTTCTTGAAGTGATGCATTAATATCACCGATATTGTAATTTATCTCTTCAACACTCTTTGAATTATCAACCATTGCCGTTGAAATCTCATCTACGGCCGCAGTTTGTTCTTCAACAGATGCAGCTATATTCTGTAGCATTTCGTTTATTTTCTGTATTGCTCCTATTATCTCATCAAGTTTTTTATCAGCTACATCAGTTAATTTTGTTCCTTCATCTACCTGGATAGTTATTTCTTGTGAAACACTTTGTGCTTCTTTTGCAATGCCTGAAATCTCATCAACAACGACTTTTATTTTTTCTGATGCAACTTTACTTTCTTCGGCAAGCTTTCTAATTTCATCAGCTACTACGGCAAATCCTTTTCCTGCTTCGCCAGCACGTGCAGCTTCTATCGCCGCATTGAGTGCTAGTAAATTTGTCTGTTCTGCAATGGCATTAATTGTTTCAATAAATTGTGTTATATCTTCTGCTCCTTTATTAAAACTTTCAACCACTCTTTCTACATCTTTTGTAGAATCTGCTATCTTTTTAGTTGTTTGAATAACGGACTTTAATATATCTGCTGCATCTTTTGCAAGATCTGTACTTTGTTCTGCAAACATTGCGGAATCTTGCGCACTATCTGCTATATGCTTGGTAGCAGCACTAATTTCCTCTGCACCAGCTGTCGTTTCCTGTATTGATGCGGAAATCGTTTGAATTCTTGCAGAAATGTTATCCATACGTTTTACAATATTATCAGATTGACTTGCCAGTGATACAGTAGAATCAGAAATTTTATCAATGTTTTCCACTATATCAATTGTTTTTCTTTGGATTTTCTTTAAATTATCCCTAAGATAATCAACAAACTTTTTAAATGATTTTAAAAGAACTCCCATTTCATCTTTCGTTTTAGCTTCATTAATATCAACTGTTAAGTCATTCTGCGTAAGTGAGTTAGTCACTGTAACTAACAATGTAATATTTTTGAAAATTTTAGAAGAAACTATTAAAACAAAGAACACAGAAATTACCGTAATAATTATTGGTAAAAAGACAAGTAAAACCTTTATCATAGAATCTGTATAATTTATTGCCTCGTTTAAGTTATCTTTCTTTTTTTCAAGATTAAAAAGTATATCTTTTTTTACATTTTCGGTAAATTTTACCACATCAGAAACAAGGTATTTATTGCCATCTTTTATACCTTTTAATTTCTTTGAAAGTGCGTCAATATTTTTCTTCAACATTGGTATATCATTAGAAACTTTTTGTAATTCAACAAAAAGTTTGTTTAATTCCTCGAAATTTTTTGCACCGTATTGGTACGCTTTAACACTTGCTTGAAAATCAGAGAGTTTTTCAAGTACGTAAGTAGCTTTTTCATATTCTTGAACTTTTTGTAAAACATCTTTGTTACTACTACTGACCATACTTGCAGTAAACATTCCAATCACAAATAATACTAGAAGAGGTAAAAAGACTAATAATAATATCTTTGTTTTAAGATTCATATACCCCACCTCCTCTTTAAATAATTTCATTTTATTAATTTCCTTTTACGATTATATCACTTCTTGTTATTTTTTAAATCGCAAATGGATAATATGATTCATTATCTAATTACTAGAACGTATTCTCATTTTTATTTTTTAATTTTTTTAGATACCTTTCATTATCATATTCCACAAACTTCACTTCTTTTTGTAATTTTTTTAACACTTCATCTATTGTTTCTTTAAAATATTCTGCTATTTCTTTTGCTTGATCATATCTTAATGGATGTTTTTCCGTTATATCTAAAATTGCTTCACATGCATTCGTATACTTATTAACATCAAACTTACCTTCTTCCCTAAAATTAATGGGTATAGCATTTGGGAGTTTTTCCTGAGCATACATCAAACTTCTTTTATCTGGTATAGTCACCCACTTTTCTGTCGGCGGTCTAATGGGAACATTTATATAAACCCTTTCAGGTATAGGAAAAATAGAATTTATTATTTTCGAAATTTTATCAATATCTTCTCTGGAATCATTAATATCTTTCATCAACATGACTTCAATCCAGATTTTTCCATTAAAATTTCTTGCAAAAAGTTTTAAGCCATCTATTATTTCTTCGTATCTAATTTTCATGACTGGTCTATTGATTAACCTGAACTTTCTTTCATCAGGAGCATCTATACTAGGAAGAACCAAATCGGCATATAGCAAATCATTACATACTTCATTTAAATACAACAACGACCCGTTTGTAATAACTGCAACCTTAAAATTTGTTTTTTCTTTTATCCATCTGATTATCCTTCCAATTCCCGAATGCAAAGTTGGTTCACCATCACCTACAAAAGTTATATAATCTATATTTAAAGTAGTATTTTTGATAGCATATTCCAATTCATTTATTATTTTTTCTGTAGGATAATATTCCTTTCTTTCGTTTGTAAAATAATTTGTTTTTCCCAATTGACAATAAACACACGAGTAATTGCACGTTTTCAAAGGAACTAAATTAACTCCTAATGAGTTTCCCAATCTCCTTGATGGAACAGGTCCAAACACATTAGCCACTTTTTCGCCTCCTTTTCTATTGAATACTATAACTCTATTCACAAAAGTTTTGTAAAAATTTTTTCAACAACTTTGAAAGTTTAACTATGATATAATTTTAACGATACAATTCATGAAAGTTGGTGATAGATGATGTATGACTGTGCTATATTGTATGGTACCCATTTTACATCCTCTGATGTAAAAAGCATCATTAAATACAAAGAACTAGGCTTTGCAAAAAAATTTATCGTTTTTGTTTCCAAAAAACCAATAGGATATCCCAATGAATTTTCAAAAAAAGTGGATTACCTTGAAATAATAGTAACACCAAAATTTGTAAACGATGCAAAGAAAATCTTCAAAACCACAAAAAACTCTTATATTGCACCTTTGGATGAATTTGGTTTTAGAGGGATGGAGCGTGATCCCTGTTGAGCATTACAAACGCTCTAATTAACTTACTTTCCAGGTTATCACTTCTTATTGTCATAATGTACATGATACTTACATTATACAATACTAGAAGCTTATTTATAAAACTCATAAAATCGCATAATGCAATACTTTTAGGAATTCTTGGTGCTATTTTTGGAATAATTGGAACTTATTTAGGAATATGGTACAAAGGGGCAATAATAAACTACAGGGATGTTGGTGTGATATTTACTTCTTTAATTGGTGGATTTCCATCTGCTTTTATTGCTGGAGGTATAGCTTCTGCACATCGACTTTTTCTAGGTGGAATCTCAGCAATCCCTTGCGCTATTGGAACATTTCTTTCTGGAATTATTGCCGCATCTATCCACTATTTAACACACGGTAATCCTTCTATAATTACAATTTTTTTTACAGCGTCTTTTGCAGAAACAGTTCATCTTGCAATTGCTCGTTATATGATATTTCCAGAAAGTTTAGCAATAGATATAACTCACAAAATCTTTATTCCCATGGTTGTTGTAAATACATTTGGTGTTACACTACTTGCTACTATGTTTAAAAATTTCGAATGGCAAATGCAACTTGTGTCAAAAATCACTACAAACTGGTTTATATCCATTTTTGAAGAGCTAATTGGAACTATCAATACAAAAAATAGCGAACAAAATATCTCAAAAATATGCCAAATAATAGCACAAAATTCACCTGTAGACGGCGTATTTGTAACCTCGCAAAATTCCATTATCTCGAAATATCCAGAAGATCTAAATCTTGAAATAGATTACAAAAAATCCATAAAAAGCAAAAAGATTTTGAAATTCTTTAAAAATGGGACATGGTATATAGTTTTCCCTATTACAATTGGAGATGATACAGCTGGAACATTAATCTTTTTCTCCAAGGACAAGATGAAAGAAGTTCATATATTCTTTGGAAAAAAAATAGTTCACATACTATCACTTGTTTTTTCAATTCAAAAAGCCGTAATTGAAGCAAAACTTGCAAAAGAAGCACAACTTCGTGAATTCACTTCTAAACTTAGCCCACATTTCCTCTTTAACACACTAAGTACAGTAAGATATTTTTCAAATGTAGAGCCAAAAAAGTCCGTAGAATGTATAGACAAACTTTCTGAATTACTACGTTATATTTATGAGAGGAAAGATAAATTAACAACTTTAGAATCCGAAATAAATGCAATAGAAAATTATCTTGGAATAATGAAAATGAGATATCCTGAAATTTTAGAATACAAAATAAACTGCCCCAAAATAGATGTAAAAATTCCTCCTTTTATTTTTCAACCTGTAATTGAAAATGCAATTAAGTATGGAAGGAAAAATAATAAAATAAAAATTGAAATATCATGCCATATCAACGAAGATCGAATAAGGATTGAAATTCGCGATCACGGGCCAGGTATAGATAAAATTACAATGGGAACAGGTCTCAAACTTGTTAGCGAACGTTTAAAGCTGATCTACAACAACCAGGCTTCTCTTTTATTTGAGAATTCCAATGGACTAAAAGTAATATTTGATCTACCTGCGAGGTGAAAATATGATAAAAGTATCAATAGTTGAAGATGAATTTGCATCACGTGAACACCTAAAGAAACTTATACTGTCAATTAATGAATTCGAACTTATAGGAGAATACCAATCAATTGACGAAATTAAAAACTTAAACAACTTGGATATTTTATTCTTAGATATAAACTTAAATGGAAAAAATGGATTGGAATTTGCGCGTTTTTTAAAAGATATAAAAGTTGTTTTTGTTACTGCATATCCAGAATATGGTGCAGAGGCATTTGAAATTAACGCAATTGATTATCTTGTAAAGCCTGTTACTGAAACACGCTTTAAACAGTGTGTTGATAAGATTCTAGAGTTATTTAGACCACATTTTGAAAAACTTCCCGTTATAGATCAAGACGGCATCTTACTTCTAGATATAGAAAAAATTCTATATATTGAATCTTTCGGCAAAACAGCAACTGCAATAACTTTAGAAAAAGAATATAAAATTCACAAACTAAACATTGGAACCTTGGAAAAAAAGCTCCCAGATAGTTTTTTACGCGTTCACAAATCTTTTATCGTAAACATGAATAAATTAAAAAAAATAACCAAAGAAAGAAAAAACTTACTTTTAAAACTTGGTGACTCTTGTGAAATTACTATACCAGTTAGTAAAAAATATTCTAAACTTGTCAAGCGATATTTGCACCTCTTATAATTCATATTTAACTTTTCATTCCAAATTTTGCTCTAGTTGTTCCTTCATATTATTAATCCACGTTACAATGGATATACCAAAACTTTATAATGGAGGTGGTTAAACCATGAACTCCGTATTTCTCGTTTTAATAGCTTTCTTTGGATATATACTTGCATACCAAACCTATGGTAAATGGATTGCAAAAAAACTCATGGGCTTAAACGACAAAAACCCTGTCCCATCAAAGGAATTTTATGATGGCGTAGATTATGTACCAACCAAAAAGCACATACTTCTTGGCCATCATTTCACAACAATTGCTGGAACAGGTCCAATTGTTGGACCGGCTATAGGAGTTATCTGGGGATGGGTTCCTGCATTTTTATGGGTTCTACTCGGACCAATTTTTATGGGTGCAGTTCACGACTTTATGGCACTTGCTATAAGTGCTAGAAACAAAGGTAGCACTCTAGGTGAATTAACAAGAGGAGTTATCTCTAATAGAGTAGGAATAATATTTCTACTTCTTATCCAATTTTTGCTTTGGATTGTAATAGCGATTTTTGGTTTAATTATGGGAATACTATTTAACATGTATCCTGCAAGTGTCTTTCCAGTTTGGATGGAAATACCTATTGCTATTTGGCTTGGATATATGGTGTATAAAAAGAATAAAAACGATACCATATACTCGATAATAGCAGTATTTTTGATGTACGTTACTATCTTTATTGGACTTTATTTCCCAATAAAAGTTCCAGCACTTGGTGGTTCTCCAATAATAACGTGGATCATCATACTGTACATCTACGTATTCTTTGCGTCAACTTTACCAGTACATAGGTTACTTCAACCTCGTGATTACATAAACTCACATGAACTTTTAATAGCAATGGCATTACTTCTTTTAGGTGTATTTATTGGTCACCCAAAGGTAGTTGCCCCGGCATTTCATCATGTAAGTGATGCTCCATCTATTTTTCCAGCTTTATTTATAACAATTGCTTGTGGTGCAATTAGTGGGTTCCACAGTCTTGCAGCTTCTGGAACAACAGTAAAACAACTTGAAAAGGAAACAGATGCGTTGCCAGTAGGTTTTGGTGGAATGTTACTTGAAGGTGCTCTTGCAACTTTAATAATTGTTGCAGTAACAGCGGGGATTGGCATGAACGGTGGAGGCACAGCAGCATTCACACAACATTACGCTTCATGGGCCACCGCTAGTGGATTAGCGGCAAAACTAAAAGCAGTTATAGATGGTTCTGCAAATTTGATGAATTCATTTGGAGTTCCTCTAGAACTTGCACGTTCAATAATGGCTGTCTTTATCGTTTCATTTGCAGGCACAACACTTGATTCTGCAACACGTATACAAAGATTTGGACTTCAAGAGCTTTTAAGAACAAAAAATGGAAAAGTAATAAAACCATTCAACAACAGATATATTGCAACATTCATCGTCATACTATTAGCCTTTGGACTATGTATGGTAAGTCCTGGTGGAAAAGGTGCATTAATACTTTGGCCAGTTTTTGGAGCACTTAACCAGCTTCTAGCAGGACTTGCACTCTTGGTTGCCACTGTATATCTTGCCAAAAAAAGAAAACCCATATGGGTTACTGCTATTCCTATGATAATAATGCTAATCGTTACATTAACTGCATCATATCAAAATCTTGGAAAATTTATTTCTCAACACAATTGGTTACTTGTTTTTGTTTCATCAATAACTTTGTTTATAGCCATATGGATGATCATCGAAGGAATCATTGCTATGTTTAAATACTCAAGGGAAATTGAAATAGAAGAAACAATAGAATAAAAAATATTCATCAATTTTGGATTTATTAGCAGGTTAAACAAAAAGAAAATTCACTTAACTAAAAAAATATGGCTCCAATATTATGCTGGAGCCATGTTTTATTTGAGCTTTTCTTAATTTTTTTGACGCTAATAACATATTATTTTTTAATTTTTCTTTACCTTATACCAATCTAGTTTTTTCTTAAACTTTTTTAATTGTAAAAAAGAAACTAGTACAATTCCCGCATCAACAAATACCATCAAAATAATTCCCGCAATCGTTTTTATTATATTTGATTTTAACTTGTAAAAAATTTTCAATTCAATCCCTAGTATTGATAAAACAGACAAAAACTCTACTAAAAAAAGTATATTAAAATGTGAAAAAAATGGTAATATTACAATTGACCATATCCCTCCTATTTCTATTCCAAAAGAGACAAGAACTCTTTTAGCCCCATTTTCCACGGCTTCTGCCATTCCTTTACCATACCATCTAAATCTTTGTTTTACGAAATCTTTCATACCTACTGTTGCATATTCTAAAAGTACTGGGCCATAAAAATATTTAAATTTAAATCTTCCTTGATCAACTGCGCTATTTATCATTGCCCCATCATCAACACCTTGATAATTCAAATGATTCTTTATATATTCGAAAACTTTTTTTCTAATAAACATTCCTCTTCCAGTGAAGGAGGAAAAAATATTAGTATACCTTAAAAAACTTAAAAGAAGTATCTCTATAGTATGCATTAAAGCTGAAAAAGAATCTTTCTCGTTATACGATCCAAGTGTACTTTCAGTTACATCAACGTCTTTCATCCTTTTTACATAATATTCTATATAATTCTCTGGAATAATATTATCCGCATCCATAACAAAATAAATATCTGCGTCAAATTCTTCTGTTACTTTTAAAATATTTTTCAATTTTCCTTGACCTTTTTCATTTCTTTTAACATGAATTCTATCAGGGTATATTTTTTGATACTCACACATTATTTTATAGGTACTATCAGTTGATCCATCATCAACAAGAACAATTTCAATGTTTTTATAACTTTGAGAGAGAAGACTTTTTATAGATCTCCTAATTGTTTCTACTTCATCCTTTGCAGAAACAATTGCGCATAATTTTTCCTCTTGATTATTTTCTGCAACATTCTTCGACTTATTTATATTTAACAAAATTTTCAAAAGAAAAAAAACAACCACTCCTAAAAAAAGAAAGATATTTGTAAAAAATGAATACCCTAAAAAAGAAATTGCTACAATTGAAAGTACTATACCAAATATAATATAAATCATATGAATTTTTCACCTACTCTTCAACATGTTTGTTATTTATCCAAAGCATAAAAGTTCCCAACACCAGCTGTAAATAATAAGCTATAAATCTCCAACCAGTTATTGCAATAAGTGATATCTCAGAATTACCAACAATACTTGAAAGCACATATTGATAAGTTGCTTCTATCCCACCGGATGAACCCGGAGTAGGAATAAAATACGCTATTGCATTTACTGCATTAATTGATCCAAACAAAAACCAAAAATTTATTTTCAAAGATGATATACCCTTAAGAATATAAAATAAAGAAAAAAGCTGAAGCATAACTATAAAGAACCAACCTAATATATCTACAATCATTATGTAAGTGTTTTCTTTCCACATATACTCAAGACTACTCTTGAAATTTGAAACCCAATTTTCAAATCTAGTAACCCAATTTGTTTTTCTTAATATCTTTGACATTCCTCTAACTATCGGTATCATAACTTCAGGGACAACCATTGACAAAATAAGTATAAATGAAGAAATTAAACTTATAGCAATTCCTAATAAGACTAATTTTCCCTTATCCATAATCCATCCCATACTTGTGTTAAGCATTATTATTGCAATAATCGCTCCACCTAAAGAGTTTTGCAAAACCCTTGCAACCATAATCCCTGTTGCATAACTTGAATCAACGCCTTTTTTTACTAAATGATAAATCTGAAAGGGTTGGCCTCCCATGGCAAAAGGCGTAAGATAAGAAAAGAAATACCCCAATATATTGTTATACAACAACGAAAAATAACTTACCTTGTACCCTCTATGCCATAAAAGATACATCATACGAAATGCCTCTAAAAAATACGAAGAAAAAAATATTAAAAAAGCCACTAAATAAATTTTTATTGGTACAGAAAAAATTAGGGAAACTATATTAATATTCCCTTTGTGTAAGAAATTCATAATTGAAACTACAGTAAGTCCAGAAATAACCGCAAATATAATTGATAAAAATATTCTTTTATTCTTCATCTTTTTTAATTATATCAAAATTTTAATCTATATCAAGAAACAAAAAGGTATATTTCAAGAATAAAAAGGAAGATTATTAAATCTCCCATGATATAAACATAAAGAAAACATTAATCCTAACCATCACTAAAAATAATTACTTTACGCACTACCTCAATCATATATATCAATGTTTTAGTATACAAAATTCTTCAAAAACCTAAATCATCTAAAATTTCACCCAAAGTTGCCCCGTCTATATTACTTAAATCTTCGCCTAAAATATCTTCAGCAGTTTCTCTCCAAAAATCCCAACAATCATCCTCTTCATAATCGTATTCATCTTCGTCATCTTCTCCAATATGATCTTCCCAGTAAAAATACCAACCACACCGATAACATATTTTCTCTGAATCATCCAGATACTCTCCACATCTTGGGCATTTTTTCTTATAAAATTTCCAACCACATTTACAACTTTTTCTATTATCTCTAACTTCCTCACCACACCTTGGACATTCTTTCCAGCCAAATATCATAACTTTCACATCGCTCTTATTGTTTTAGATTACTATAAAACATTATCACTTAGAGAAAGTTATATCTAACTCTACTTCTATGTTTAAACTTAAAAATATCATAACATATTTTTCATATTACTTCAAGAATTCAAACTTTAGCTGTTACCTTAAAAATTCAGGCCATATTAAATATTCATGTTTAATATTTTTGTCGTATAATATAAAATAAGTATATGATAAAATGGAGGGATTTAATGTTCTTTAACACTAACTTTGAAGATAAAAAATATGCTATAGAAACATTAGAAGATTTTATAAACAATCTATTAGATTTTCTCATTATCTCTGGAAGTGCAGGTACTGGTAAAACTTTTCTTATATCTAAATATGCACAATACTTAAATAAAAAAAACATCAATTTTGTCCTTCTTGCACCTACTGGAAGAGCGGCAAAAATACTCTCAGAAAAATCTGGCTTTGAGGCTAAGACTATACACAGTGAAATTTACAGTTTTACCAATATGGAAATTAAAGAAAAAAACGACGAATTAAAAATATATTTTTCTTTAAATATTAACAAAAGTGATAAAACAATTTACATTGTTGATGAAAGCTCTATGATTTCCGATGTAACCAACAACAATTTTTTAGTATTTGGAAGCGGAAAATTATTAACAGATCTTATTACCCACATAAAATATGGGAAACATAACAAAATAATATTTGTAGGAGACAACTACCAACTTCCTCCTGTCAATTCTTCATTTTCACCTGCACTTGATGAATTTTATCTAAAAGAAAAATTTCATCTCGATGGTAAAAAAATTACATTAGATAAAGTAGTAAGACAAAAATCAGATAGTTTTATTCTAAAAAATGCGCTTCTAATAAAAAAACATATTCAAAATAATAATTTTTTTGATTTAAACTTATCACTTTCAAATGATTTCGTAGAAACTCCAAATTTAATTTCACAATACGATGTTAATAATACAAATAACAATATAATCATATGTTCGACGAATAAAAAAGCACTTGAATATAACAAAAAAATTAGAAAAATGAAGAATCTAAAACAAACATTCGAAATAGGAGATATATTACTAAATACGCGAAATGTTCATTTTCAAAACCAAACTATCTTAAACGGAGAATTCTTTGAAGTTTTAGATATTATCTCAAACGAAAAGCAAAGTATTTATTTACGTGGTAAAAAACCAATAGATTTAATATTTTATGATTTAAAACTCAAAAATATACTAACTAATAATGTAATAAAATTCAAAGTCCTTGCAAACAGTCTTTACACAAAAAGTACAAGTGAAAGAGATTTACAAATAGCATTAATCGTATTAACTAAAAATATGGTTGGAAATATTAAAAATAATGAATTACATAAACACCTTGAAAACAACCCTTACTTTAACGCACTATATGTGAAATATGGATATGCTATTACCACCCACAAAGCACAGGGAGGAGAATGGGAAAATGTTTATGTTGATACCGAATTTTACAATTCCTTGAAATCCAAAGAATATTTTAAATGGCTATACACATCAATTACACGTGCAAAAAAGAAAGTATATATAACACCGTTACAAATCAATTCTATAGAAAATAATAATATTAAAATCTCTGATAAGTATGTTATAAAAAGCAAAATAAAAATTCCAGTTGAAAATGAAAAATTAAATAAAGAATGTTCTAAAGTTATACATAACAAATTAATAAAAAACATAACTTCTTACAATTTTAAAATAATTTCCATAAAACATTTTGATTACCAAGAAGTATATTATCTACAAAAGGATAATAAATATCTTAAAATACAAGTATTTTATAACAAAAAATGTGATATTACGAGAATAATTTTGTCAGAAGCAACTTCGGAAAAAATTGTCAAAGATTTTCTTAATATTTTCAATGCTAAAAACAAAAATTATAACAACACAATCAATAATAATCAAAATTATGATTGTATAAAAGCTTTTGTTGATGGTAGTTATGATGATAATTTAAAAAAATTTGGTTCAGGACTAGTAATTGTCAAAAAAAATAGAATTGAAAAATACTGTAAAAATTATTCCATAACAAAATTCATTGAAAGTAGAAATGTATCAGGTGAAATATTTGCAACGTTACTTGCTTTTGAATATGCAAAACAAGAAAATTTAAAATGTATTGAAATAAATTACGATTATGAAGGAATTGAAAAATGGGCTCTTGGATATTGGAAAACAAAAAAGGAAATATCTAAATTTTACAAAGAAAGGTATGATTATTACTCAAAATTTGTAAATATAAAATTCAAAAAAATTCAAGCACATTCAGGAAATAAATACAATGATTTAGCAGATAAGCTTGCCAAAGAAGCTATTTACAACAATTGCAAATCCATAAAATATGAAATAAAAATTTAACTTAAAACTAACAAAAATTACAATCTATAACAAAAATAAAATTTACACAATCTGATCTTTTGGTATATAATATTCTTCGGAGTTTTTTTAAAAATCTTGATGGAAAAGAGGAATAAAAAATGCCTTTAAAACACATATTAGTTATTATCATTGTTTTAACTTCCTATTTATACATAATTTTCGGAAAGAAAAATAAACCTGCTGTTGTATTTAGTCTAGCGCTGTTAATTTCAGCTTTAAGACTGGTAAATGGACTCAATTCGGAGAATTTTAGTCACATTGTTGACGTGGATACTCTGGGTTTATTAACAGGAATGATGATGATTGTTGCCTTTCTTAATAAATCTGGATTTTTCGAGTATTTTTCTATAAAAATAATCAAATTTGGCGGAAAAAAATTCTTTTTAACCATGACTTTACTAATGATTATTGTTGCATTAACATCTGCATTCTTAGACAATGTTGTCACTATTCTTGTAATGGCCCCTATGATTTTTTTAATTTCTGATATGTTAGAACTTAATCCTATCCCATTAATTATGCTTACTATTCTAATGGATAACATAGGTGGTTCTGCCACACTAATAGGAAGTCCTCTAAATCTTGTAATAGGATCAATTAGCGGTTATTCGTTTAACGATTTTATTAAAGTAATGGGACCTGTTTCAATTTTAGCTTTTATAGGTGTTTTATTATACTTCAAAAAACACCTAAAAGTTGATGAAAAATCTCTAAAAAATATTGAAAAATTAAACCAAATGGATGAAAAAAAGGCTATCACAAATCCAAAAATGATGTGGTTTTCATTAATAGACTTTATAATAGTAATTATTTTATTCATTCTACATTCAACTTTAAATTTAGAATTATCTGTAATTGCACTCATAGGTGGTTCAATATTAATAATTAAATTTTCAAATGGATATGAAGATGTCGGAAAAGATATTGATTGGGATATGTTATTTTTCTTTGCAGGACTTTATATGACTTCCTATGCTCTAGAAGAGATAGGTTTTACTCAACAAATTGCTAATCTATTTTTACCATTTAAAAGTAATAACCTGATAATATTAGGAGTATTTTACATCTTATCGATAATTACAATTCCAATATTAAATAACGTACCATCTGCTCTAATATTAGCACCTGTAATAAAAATATTAGTATCACACGGTGTTAACCCTATACTGTGGTGGACATTTGCCATAGCTTCAAACTTTGCAACAAGTTTAACACCACTTGGCGCAGTTCAAAATTTAGTTGCCGTAAATTACTTGGAAAAAAATTTAGGAAGAAAATTTGGATTTTTTGAATACATGAGATGGAAAATAGTACCTGTTTTTCTTACATTAATTATAGGAATAGTTTATATATTCTTCTTAACCTTAATTCATTGATGTAATGAGTAAAACAACTGAAATGTTTTTGTAATTAAATTCAAAAAATAATTAGCTTATTTTCCTTATCAATAATGAAAGAAGTTTTTTAAAAGAAAGAACGATTTTTATATTTATACTACCCACTATTATCCTTATATCTTTTCAAGTAACCCAAACCCCTGTGAATTTTTTGCACCAATTCCTGCTTCATATGCTATCTTAATCAACTCTTCATCACCAAATAAATCAAAAGCTGTCATCCAACCCACAATTTTAAAACCTTTATAATAAACAACAATTCTTTTGGGATTTTTTCCAACATGCTTGATTTTGATAAATCCTTTTGGTTCTTTTTTATAAATAGAATAATATTTTTTATAAATATTTTGTTCGATTATTTGTTTAAATTTTGGATCATCTGGATGATAATACAAGGTTTTTTTCTTTCCATTTTCGTCTAAATAAGTCGAATAAACTGTAACCGGAGATTTTGTAATGGTCTTTAAACTGTTTTTAGATTCAAAATAATCAACTTCAATACTTTTTGGAGATACAAAATTTCCTCCTAAATAAATATTTTCAAAGCTTAAAAACCTTTCTGCAAGATATCGACAAAACATATCATCATAAGATGAAACAATAAAATTTGCACTGTCAAAAAATGTAATCTTTCCCTTTTCTTTGTCGATACTAAACTTTCCATATATTCTTGAAAAAGTATAAAGTTTGAACTTTCTCTTTTCATAAATATATCCTTGATCATGAATAAAACTCTTAAAATCATCATTGGAAATCAAATTCAAAATAGTAGATTGTAAAATATGGTTATAATCTATTGGAAGAACTAACTTTTCAAATTCAAAGCTCACTTTTAATCTCATTATTTATCACTCCAAATTTTTTATCTTCAACCAAAAATCCTCTATATCCCCCTGTACCATAAAGTCCTAATACATTTGCCAAATTAATTAATTCTTTTGAACCAAAGAATAAAGCTTTTTTATAATTTTTTCCATTCTTAATTATTACAACCAAAGAATTATCATCAGGATTTTTACCATACAACTCTCTATATTTTTCAATCAACTTTTCTCTTATAAAATCACTATAATCTTCTACTAAATCTAAATCTAAATTGCTGTTCAATACATAAAACTCTCTATTAAAATTTAATCTATTTATGTAAATTTTATGTGGTTTTAACCCGTATATTTTATTATTTAAAATATCCGCTATCCTTTTGTTAAAAAATGTCTTAATTATAAAAAACGCTCTTGATTTTATATAAAAGCCATTTTCAGATTTAAAAACTTTATCCGATAAAAAACCCGAAAAACTAAAATCGGAAAACCCTACACTGGTTAATTCATTTTTGAGATTCTCAAAATTACCTTTTCCCAAATACAATGGAAAATCAAGTTTAAACTCGAAAATCAATTTCACTCCTATTTTTTCGTTAAAGTTACCATAATCCATCCTAATGGTTGCATCACCCCATCTTTTTTTACCACTCTTTTTGTCAATGGGAAAAACTCTGGTTTGTAATTTCTCGCCCTTTTACCTAAAATACTTTTTAAAAATTTTACTTGCTTTACTTCCAAATGCTTTACAAAAATTGTTTTTGAATAAAACCCTGTTGAAAAACCTAGTTGTAACAAAAACTGATTTTCATTCAAATTATTTAACTTATCTTCCAACATATTGTAGAATCTTTTTAAATCTTCAATACCTTGTTCAGTTACTATTTCTTTTTCTTTTTCAATATACCTTTTTACACCCAAATTTATGTTTTTCACAAAATCATTGAAAATTAAACGTGGATCTTTGTAATAATGCCTCAAAATAAAATCCATACTTCCATACTTTTCAAAATCATCAATTTTAATTGTTCCATTTAATACTTTTCCACTATCCAAATACTCAGCATAAAGATCTAATACAGTCTTATTCTTTAACAAATGATAAACTTGAATATTTGCTATTTTTAAATCATTGTACTCTAAATAATTAGAATCAGAAACCTTTAAAAGTTTAAAAGGTGACATAACAGCTTTTCCGAAAACTTTTAAATCAATATTTTTTACAAGTTTCTTAATATCTTTCTTATTATCTTTTTTAGATTCTAATAAATATTGAAATTTCTTCTCATACTCTCCTTGAAATTGAGTCCCTTTAATCAAAAAAGTTCTAATTGCACCTTTTAAGGAAGATCCAGGGATATAAGGCCTTCCAGCAGTTTTTACAAATTCACTAACTTCCGTGTTTCCCTTTATATAACCTTTAATTTCATTTTTAATATAATTCTTATAATTTATATTCAATCTTTTTAACGTATTTAGAAAGTTATTCCTATCCCCCAATATTTCTGGATAATTTATTACAAAATTCATAAAATTTTCTTCATTTCTTATTAACCTATCAAAATCAACAACAAATGCTTTATTACCATCTTTTATTATTTCAAAACTTTTTATTTTATCTCCAGAAAGTATAACTGTAGGAGTTAAAATTTCTATTTTATAATTAAACACCATATTATTTAAGAGCCTCCTTTTCAATTGGAATTAAATAGGCTCGCGCATATTTATAAACCCTATGATACTTAAAACCTTTAGGTGTAATATCTAGTATTTTTCCTACAACTTTATCTGAAAATACGCTACCTTCGCTAAATAATCGAACTATTGGTTGTCTTTTGGTATTATCATATAGCGAAAAAACATAACCAGTCTTTTCATAAATTTTGTAATAAATAACTTTTCTTACTTCTGATTGATCCTTGGGATAATAGGAGGACAGCAACAAAAACATTTTACCTTCACTTTTTAAATCTACTTCTTCCACATCAAACTCAAATGCTCCATATCCATATGTCCTTTCTCCACCAATTCCTTCATCTCCTAATAACTTTAAAGAAGCAAAAACTTCATTTTCCAAACTTTCATCAACATCTAAAAAAAACCACAAACCACTATCTTTGTCAAAAGTAACATATGACATATAAAAGATACTTACCTCATTTGTAATTCTATCATTGACTATTCTTGGAACATCTCTAACATGGACAAACTCTTCTACATTTTTTCCATTCGTTGCAAATTTGCCAAATATAACTGGATTTTCAACATTTCCTTTCAAAAATTCTTCTGAAACAAACTCTAATTTCTTTAATTTTTTCATATCATCTAGGTAAAACTTATCCAAACCAAAGTTATACCCAAAGGGTTTAGGATAAAAGTATATATCTTTATAATAGAAAAATGAAGACGAAATTCTAAATATATCTGGATTTTCAATAATTACATTGAGAAATTTTTCGGTTTTTTCACCACCAAATAAAATATTATACGCATTTACCAAACCAGAAAATATTGTATCAGAATGCACAAACTTGGAAACCGCATTATAAATATTATCTTTTTCTCCAACATGTAGAGGGGTCCTAAACTTTAACTTTACCCTATATTTTTTCATCTTATCAAACCCCATTTCATTCTATTTTCATACTTTCCCAATCTATCTTTTCAGTAGTATCATTCAATTTTTTTAATTCTTTTTCATCCGAAATTCCCAAGTAAAATCCTTTATCTCTAAACGAAATAGAAATATTTTCAAATTTCACCTTTCCATATCCCCTTGAACCAGAACCACCCAAATAATCATCTTCAAGTAATTTCATAGCAGTTATCAACTCTTTTAAATATTTTACTTTTTCATCGTTATACACATTAATGACAAATTCAACTTTAAACCTTGCTCCAGCAGGTACTCTTTCATTTTGTCTTGGATTAGCAGAAGAAGTTATTCTATCAATTGTATTTTCGTGTTTTACTTCTGTATAACTAGTATCTAGATTATTTCTCATTTCATCTGTAATACTTTCCTGTATTAATTTGGCATCTCTAACTATTAACCTTGTAGGCATTAAATTCTCAAACATTTTATTTTCATCATTTACAAAGGTATGTTTCCCATGATTTCTTCCAAACAAATTACACACAGGGCAGTCTTTATCATCGCACATATGAATTTTAATTTCACCTTTCTTTACCCAAACAAGTTTATTTTCATCAATTTTTTCATGATAGTATTCCATAAGTGTTCTAAGTTTTCCTTTAAGACTTGTTCCAGGAATATACGGTATACCACGTTCATCTTTTATAACTGGATTATCAATACCTCCAATCTCTATCGTATTATCTTGCCCCCCAATATGTAGTCCAGTAAGTAAAACTAATTCAGCCTTTACAATAAATTTTCCTTTAAAATTTATTCTTTCCATATTCTCCCTCCTTAAAAATTATCTTCTTTTATTTGTAGTTTCTAGATATTTATGATATGCTACTAATGCTTCCCAAAAATCCTTAAATCTTTTCAAGTAGTTTATATCCCCTTCATCCAAAGTCAAAACCATATTTTTCATTGAATTTGCAAAATTTTCCGCTTGATTAATAATACTCCTATAATTTGATAACTTCTTTATATTGTACAAAAAAACAGCTAAAAATCTTTTAACCTCATACTTAAATTTACTTTCATCCATGGAAATCTTTTTTACTTCACTAAAATATTTTCTAATTTGATTTGAATTAATACTTTTAACTTCTTCTGCCAATTTCTTAGCATATTCAAATAGCAACTTCCCATCTGGATCTTTCTCAGGATTAAGCATTTTTTCAGATAATTCTTTTGATATCAACACTTTATTTTCCATATTATCCCTCCCTAGTTTCGTATTCTACCCAATAAGTAATTGAATCAATATGTTTATACAACTTGTTATCATTTCTAAGTATTAAATCTAAAAATCCAAGTATTTCTTTTCCTATTTCTTTGTTTCTATCAGCAAGTCTTGAAAAATAATAAAACAACCTCCATATTTTTCTATTTTCACCTGAAAAATGTCTTAGAACATATAAAACTTTTCTAGTAATATTTTTGTTAATAAAGCTTTCTAACTTTTCCTTTATTAGGGTATACTCTTCAAACTCTTCCCAACCAACTACCTTGTTGAAATTAAAAAATGCATTTTTTTCATACCCATTCCTTTTGTAATTCTTTGCAATGTCCAAGTTATTTCCAGCACCCAATGCTACCCGGTAAACGGGATATTTTTTTGCGGGAGCAAATTCCATTGCCATTGAAACTGTTATATCTTTATTTTCCCCACTAAAACTTCTTAGACTTTTTTGTATTTCCCACGCCAAATTCGGTAAATCACTCCAAGGTCCCAAAATAAAGAAATCATCTCCTCCAGAATATATAACACTAGAATTTGGAAATCTTTCCCTAACAATATCTTCTAAAAATTTCCCAAAGAATATTTCAATTTCTTGTGAAAGTGTAGCTTTTTTTGATATTGGTGGTTTATCACCTAACCCCTTCCCAAAAACCTTTCCTAAATTATCTACATCTCCTCTTAAAACACCCCATTTCTTTATCCCATTTGAATTATTAGCTATAGTCTCTAAATCGGCTATACTTCCATCATCTTTCTTTGGAACATAATTAGCAGATTTTATAATATATATATATCTTCCAAAATCTATTTTTTTATCTTTTACCGTCAAATAAGAATCTTTTAAATTATCTCCAAACTTTATTTCGTATCCAAACAAATTAAAAATATCGTTATAACTATTTATCTTTTCTACCTTTTTATTTGTTTTTAAAATTTTGAAAGAATTTTTCTTTGTGAGAAAATCCCCTAATTCTGCAAAAGACTCACAAAACTCACATTTTTCACCTATTAATTCTCTGTGACAATAAGGACACAAATTTTGTGAAACATCCTTTAGGTTAAATATTTCTTCATGGTTTTTTTTCAGAATACTTTCAAATTTTCTAAACTTTTTATCTTCAACTTTTTCGGAAATATTTTTGAATAATTCACCGCTAAGTTCATTGAGTGATATTTTTTCTCCAGATAAATTTACGGTTAATTCTATGCCGTGTGCTTTAAACAAATTTTCTTCGATTTTTTTCTGATAATACGAGAGTTTATCAATTAAGATTGCCGGTCCAAGAAGATAAAAGTGTCCACCACCATTGTATATTACATTACTAATTGACAATTTTTCAGAGTAAATTATATACCTTGCAATGATTTCCAAAAGATATGAAACATAAAAAGAGCGACCTCTAAGCTTTTTTACAGCATGTTCCTGTGAGACGTTATATATAAAATTTTGTATCCCAGAAACATCACCTTTTACTATACCCATTATCTTTTTGTCACTCTTAATACCTTTGAATATGTTTATATCTCCATTTTTAAAACCATCTTCATATTGTTTGAAAATAGATATAGCAATTGCTGCAGTGGTACTTAAATGAGAAAACAGGGAAATTTCAGGTTCAGAATAAAAAAATGCAGATGGCACATTAGATGTATATTCTTTCAATAGATAATATATTTTCTCATAGAATGGATCAGTAATATCCAGTTTTTCTGTATTTTTGTGTTCTCTGACAATGTTTTTTACTTGTTCTTCAAACTCATTCCATAAATTTTTGTATGAAAGTTTTATATTCTCCTCTTCTCTATCAATTAACTCCTTGAATTCTGATAGTCTGGACACTCTTTTATATTTTTTATTTTTTTTGTTATATTTCAAAGAAACCAAAGAAAGAGTTGAAACCATATTTTTTACTCGTTCGTTTTCAGAAGAAATATAGTCCTCTCTTTCGTTTGCCGAAACATGATCAGCCAATTGAACTAACTCTGATAACAAATTTATGGGGCTATGGTGATTTAAAATTACACCTTCAATCTCATTTTTATAAGGTAAACCTGAGTTTTTATAAAAATACGCGCCCCATTCTTGGTGTCTTGGACTATAACTTTTCGAACTTTCAATAGAATATCTATAAGTTTCTGTTATTATCTTCTTTAAAGAATTAATTTCTGCTCTTTGATAAAATTTCCCAATATCGTGAAAAATACTAGCCAAAAATACTTTTTCAACTGTAAGTTCCATAATTTCACCCCTTGAACTCTAAATATCCTTGAAATTTCCAAGAATATTTTTCATTTGAGGTATTATCAAAATATCATTTTTTGTCTTTTTGATTTTAAAAGTTCTATTTGAAAGTCCTGCATGTGCCAAAAAGTTTCTTTTTTCGCTGGAATAAATTTTAGAATAAATTTGTTTACTTTGTTTATTCTCATTATCTTTGCTCTTAGTATAAATAATCTCACCTTCTGGCAACCCTTTAGCATAATTTTTTATATCGCTTAACTCCTTTTTTATAGAAAGTGCAGAAAAAACATTTATGTAATTACCTTCCTCATTTATCTTCCATACAAAATTTGAAATACTTTCTAAATAGTCAATTGGATACTCATCCTTTAAATGTATTTTTTCATCATATTCATCAAACAATTTGACAAATAATTTACTAAAAATGGACGAAAAAATAATTCCTTTAAATGAAGGAGTAATTGCAAGTTTTCTTTTTACTATTTTTTTATCAACGCCATTTTCGATATCCAAAACATCTTTATATATTTCAATTCCTTTTAAAATGATTTCATCAAAATCTACCTTTTTAAGCATTAAAGAAAATACCAATGGGAATCCATAGTAAATTGACTTTAAAAATATTCTAGACTCATTTATAACTTCACTCTTTTTTAATTCTCTGTAAAAATCATTTAACCTGTTCTTTCCGATTATTCTTTTTTCTTGATTATCCACAAAACTTGAAAACCCAAAAATTTTTTCCCCTTGAAAATCTTTTATATTTAAAAATGGAATTATTCTTTTTTCTTCAATTTTATGAACAAATAATATATTTTTTTCTTCTCTACTAAATGGTGACTCTGAATTTGTAACAACAAATTTTACGGGTTTAATAAATGAAATTAATTGCAACAAATCAATCAACGAACTATAAAGCATATTAGTATGGTAATTAATTCCAAAAGTAATATCTAAATACACTTCCAAATCATCATTTATATTTAAATCT
Source organism: Thermosipho affectus (assembly GCF_001990485.1). NCBI lineage: Bacteria > Thermotogati > Thermotogota > Thermotogae > Thermotogales > Fervidobacteriaceae > Thermosipho > Thermosipho affectus. The sequence goes on from NZ_LBFC01000002.1 coordinate 55,390, forward strand.
TTGAAAAGATTATAAAAATAATATAAATTCAAATAGTAAAGATCAGTAATTGTACCTTTAAATCTGTATTCCATATCTTTTCTATTTCTAAAAGTGCCTACACCTGGAACAACTTTAACTTCAAAATTTTCAAACTCACTGTGACTACTAAAATACTCTGAATATTTCTTAATTAAAAAATTCTCCATCTCATTGTAACTTTTAGGTTGTTCATCAGTCAAATTAGGATACAAAGTATCTAAAACGAAAATCATAACCTTGTCAATATTAAACTCATTGATTAACAAATTTGGTAAAAAATCATAATTATTTGATTGTTCTAATTTATAAACAACGCTATTTTTATATGTTCTAATATTGCCAAGTGGCATCAAAAGAATTTTCAAATCCAATCCCTCCTTATATTTTCAATTTCAAATGCTTTAATATAACTTCCTGTTTCTTTATCTAATTGATAAATACCTCCTTTTGAAAAATCACCATAAGCCATTCCCAAACCAAAAGCAATCGGAAGTGGTGCACTAATGAAAAAATGAACATTTTCACAGCCAGTACAAGACCTTACATTTTGTGTAATAGACATAATTTCAGAAACTATTTTAGTCCAATCTCCAGGTTTAATATTTCCTTTACCATTTTTGTATTCAATAAAAATTATTTTAGATGAAATATTATTATTCAACAAAAATTTTCGAACATCCTGTATAGGATTATGTGAAGCAAGATAAATGACATATGAACAATCTTCACCTTCACCTTCAACTGTATACTTAACAAATCTATAATCTTCAGTAATCGATTTAACTTTTCTAACATTGTCAGTTAAGTCTAAAACTCTATGATATTCTCCATTTTGATGATGGTAAAATACTAACTTATTATGTGTTCCTAATGTTACTCCCAAAGCCATCGCCATTGCAACAGGTCCTACAATTGATATATGTGGTATTCCGTTATTTGAAATTATACTATTTAACACTTTTCTTGCATCTTTTAGAACTTTTTTCCACTCATTATTTTTTATTTCATCTGAAACATATGTTTTCTTAAAATCGTATAATTTTTCAAATATATCAACAAAATTCAACGGAAATTTTTCTCCAACTTTTTCTTTCAATTTCTCATAGGAATTATCTACAAACTCTTCATCACGTTTCTGAAACACGAACAACACTGGCACATGATATTCTTTTGCTTCGAAAAAGTCTTTTAATTCAAATACATTATTAACATCCAAAGCACTTATTAACTTCAAATTTTCTCTTTCACAAACAGATTCTTTAAAATGTAAATTTCTTATATTCTTCAATATACTACCATCACTATCAACTTCACCAGTAAAGGCTACATTTTTTGGAATTTTACTAGTTAATCCTCCCATGGTTATTGCTAACATAAAGGAATTTCCTGTAAAATGGGAGTCAAATATTACTCCCAAGTTTTTCTGAACTATATTTTCAATATTTTTTATCTTATCTGTAAATCCTTCTAGATTTACATACGTTTTCTCATTTTTAAAAACTATAGCCCTTGCTATCTTTCCATTACCAGAGTCATTTACAATCGGAAATCTAACCTCATTATATCCATTTCTATACAAGTTCAAAACTGTCAAATCATCATTTAATAATTTAATCAACAACTCTATTGACGATGTCTTTTTTGTCTCTAATATCTTTTTTATTATTTCATACAAAACAAAACTTTTTTGTGGAAAATCTTCGCATTTTAAATATGAATCAACAGCTTCATTTAAACTTATCAAATCTTTTTTTACTAAAAGAACAAAGTCCTCAATATTTTGCTTTAAAATATTAATATACAAAGTTTACACCTCGCTTATTTTTAAATTTTTCTCTATTTCTTCTTTGGTCAAACCATCAATATTTGTAATTTTAATGTGATCATGTACAACTCCATTAAAAAGTTCTCTGTCATCATAAAACACCTTTACTTTCTTTTCCAAAAGACTATCATCTAAATAAATTATTAGCGATTTTTCCTTAATTATTCCCACATAATTTTCACCTTTTACACCATCTGTATCGGCTGCCAAAATTTCTTCATGTCTTTTTAATTCTTCCGGAAATTCTATACATACTTCGTTTGAATCATCATAAACTATTTTTTCAAAGAAAAGTTCATATAATTTTTCAATTTTCTTTGCCTCTAAACTAAAGAATTCTTTTCTTGGGCCAGAATACACTTCAGACACCAAGATATTGTAATTTTCTACAATTTCTTCCACATCTACGTGTTTTATAAATTCACAGTACTTGTCTGAAAATTCATCGTCAAAATAAAACTTCATATGAGTTAATATAACAGTTGAAACTAAATGATTAATTTTCAATCTCGTGGCTGTTGAGCTTGCTAAAAACGGCTCAGTTGTCAAATAAACAGCTTCGTTCAAATCATCCGTTTTACTAACTATCACACCATAAATTGGATATTTCGTTGTGTAAATAACGAAAATATCACCTGCAACTAATCTCGAACCGTTGTTTATTTCTATAAAATCCGCTTTAAACTCTTTATTATATTCTTTATAAAGTTCTAATTCATTTTTTAAGAAATTCATAATACCCTCCTTTTTTATTCCTCTCTATTTATTATTACGTAACTTTTCACAAATTTCTGACATATAAATACGGATAGCCAACAAAAATTCTTTTTCAGTGATACCATTTTCTTGAACAAGTTTCTTTAACTTTTCCTTTGTTCTTTGGATAATCTTATATTTTGCATTTTTTGTTTTTTCAGAAAAACATATTTCTTCAGAACGTGATACTTTGTATAAATAAAAGCACAAATACTCATCATTCATTTTACATAGCTCTTTAAAAAAATACTGTGCTACAACCACAGTTTCAGAGCTGTCACTTAAACTGTCATTTAAATCTTCTGAATGAAAAAAATATTCAATTCTATTTTCAAAATCATCACTTTCATTGTCTAAAGAAATATTAAATCTATAATTCCTCAAAACATCCACAATATGATTTTTTATCATGGTATACAAATACGCGCCATGATTATCTGATAAATTTTTAAATATATGTGCTTTATTCTTTATTTTTATCAAAATATCGTTTAATATATCATTTATTGCATCTTCAATACTTCCGTAACATGCCTTAATCCCACTTTGATATGTTTTGTTTTTTGAAATAATACTTATTACAATTCCTTTTACAGAATTTAAAAATTTTTCACTAACTTTATTATTTATAATATAATTCAACAACTCTTTCCTAAACAAATCTTTTTTCAAGTTTTCTTCACCCCTTTAAAAAATCATCTAGATTCTTCTTACATACCCCACACTTTTTAAAATATTTATCTACTATCTCTCTTGGGATACCATCAAAAATAAACTTACCTTTCTTCTTAAAAGCATAAGACATTCTATTTAAATTACATTCTTTCGAAACAGAACACTCCCTTCTTATATCTATCTTTATTTTGGAATAATTTTTTGTTGATAAGAACAAAAGTCTACACGTATTATTTTCTAAATATTCAACAAAAACAGGCCTAGTAGTTCTAGGCCTCTCTTTTGATCTCCAAAGTGATTGTGTTTTTACTATTTTCGAAAATTCCCTCAACCCTGTCATTATACCTATTACAGATTTAAAGTATCTTTTAAATTCATTTTCAGTTTTAAATATTTCATCAATCAATTTTTTCAATTTTACATCACCGTAAAGATTATAACATATTCAATAAAAATTACAAAAGATTATTTGAAACAATCCATTTTACTTTTCCATCAACTTCTTTATTAAAAACAGCACTTGAATTAAAGTAATATATTACAACACTATCCTTTCTTTCATCAATTACTCTCTTTAGTCTTCCTATTAACTGTTTTAAATTTGATTGTGTTATTTTTCCTTCAAATGTTGAATTTTGTTGCCATACAAGATATTCTTTTACAATTTTATGTACTCTACTTACCCTCTTTTCATTAACATCATATGCAAGAAGAATGTATCTAATAAACTCACCCCCTATCCCTAAAACCCCGATAATTTTCTTCACCCTTGAGATGCCTTATAAGTTTATAACATTCATGTAATATAACAGTTTTAAAAGAAACTTTTTGATTTGGATATATTTCTACTGTTTTTTCTAATCTTTTTTCAAGTTCTAAAACAAATTTCTTTTTTCCTTCTTTTGACAGATAAATTCCATCACTTATCGGTTCAAAATCAGATTTCTGGACAATTTTATTGTTTACCAGATATAAAATTACCTTATCAACTATAATAGGTTTAAAAATTTCAGAAATATCAAGTTGTAAAGAAAATTTTTTGTTTTTAGGTTCATGTAGAAAACTTATTTGAGGTTCTAAAGAAGTCTTATAAATCTCAGATAACACTATATTGTACAAAATTGTATTTCCATAACTTATTAAAGCATTTATTTCGTCTTTCGGAGGTTTTCTTTTTCTTTCCTCAAAACTAAAATCTTTCTTACCAACTATCTTTCCAAAAGCTTTGTAATACCTTTTTCTTATATTTCCTTCAATAGCCATTAAAGCTGGAATATTTGTCTGTTTATCAAGCGTTGATTTAATCTTTTCAATATACAGTATTTCATCATATACCAGTTCCTTAAAACTCCTTAAAACTTTCAACATATTATGAACAGCAGCTTTTAATATCTCTTTTGCAATTAAGATACGTTTTTCCATATCGTTATAATGTTCAAATTGCAAAAGCAATGTCTTTCCCGTTTTATTCTTTTCCCTTGGATAAAAAGTTCCCAGATAATTTCCATAATAGCCAAAAAAATGCAATGGTATTTCTTCTTTACAGAGCATTTCTAAAAACCTTTTATTTATACTCACTTCTGAAAAAATCATAATAGAACTAACATTTTTTAATGGAACAATCATTGGTTTTTTTTCTTCAGATTTTGGAATCAAATACATCGCATTATTTTTCTTTCTGATTTCGCCATCTGTAAAAACATATAATGTTTCCATAAACTCCCTCCTATATAATACTGGAAATTGTTGATTTGGGTTCACCAATATAGTGCCTATAAGGAACAAACTCTTTTTTTAAAATATACCAATATATACTATCCTCATTTTCAACAATTATGTTCTGTATTTCCATTCTCAATTCATTAAAATCTTTCTCTGTTATTCTACCCTCAAAAACAGATCTTTGTACCCAACGTAAATATTTTCTAGCAATTCTTAAAACTTTTGAAACCCTTTTTCTATTAACATCGTAAATCATAATAACATACATAAAATTCCCTCCCAATTAACTCTCCTTTCATTTATAATTACGAATCTAAACAAAAAAATCTGACAAAATAAAAAATTTTTTCAAATAAAAATTTTACATCCCATTCCTCATAGGCATGTTCTAAACTTTGCATGGAAGAAACGGAGGTGCTGCGGTGGGAGCGGTTTCCATTCCTCATAGGTATGTTCTAAACTGAATAACCGAGGAAGGGAGTAGGGCTCCCGCTTGAACCCGTTTCCATTCCTCATAGGTATGTTCTAAACAAAAAATTGAGAATCTTTCGAAAAGATATTCGAAAGATTCTTGTTTCCATTCCTCATAGGTATGTTCTAAACGAAAAACAAATATCAGTAAAAAATATAGCCCCATTTCTTCGGTTTCCATTCCTCATAGGTATGTTCTAAACAATTATTGGAGTTGAGTAATGTGTGGAATGAAGTTAATGGTTTCCATTCCTCATAGGTATGTTCTAAACTTGTTTCAGTTAAGGATGCACTTGCTGATATATTTGAGTTTCCATTCCTCATAGGTATGTTCTAAACTTATTAACTGGTTAGACGAACATCTCCCGTCAATATTTATGGAGTTTCCATTCCTCATAGGTATGTTCTAAACCAGAAATATGATAAGGTATTTGAAAACGAGATTTGAGTTTCCATTCCTCATAGGTATGTTCTAAACTGATTATCAAAGTAGAAGTTGTCCAGCCGACAACTCGCGTTTCCATTCCTCATAGGTATGTTCTAAACACACATCGACGAAAGAGACCCCGTCTTACTAAGATTCTTGTTTCCATTCCTCATAGGTATGTTCTAAACTTAAACGCCCCAATAATAGACGATTGGGGCGTCTTGAGTTTCCATTCCTCATAGGTATGTTCTAAACCAATTAAAAAACCTTATAAATTATTATAAACCAAGATATTTTCATTTGGATTAACTGGAAGTTACCTAAAAGTAAACATGTTATTTTAA